>CAIYSH010000181.1 GCA_903928755.1 uncultured Alphaproteobacteria bacterium
TCTTATGAAAAAAAGGCGCCCAATCTGATCGCCGAGCATGCCTACAAGCTGGCTCAGGGGTTTTCCAAATTCTATGCGGCCTGTCCCATACTGCCAGCGGAACCGACTGTCAGATCCTCTCGTCTGACCCTGGCACAGACCACCCTGCGACAGCTCGAGCTCAGTCTGGACCTTCTGGGAATCGAAGCGCCAGAGCGGATGTAGTCGCCAGCGACCGGTGGTCTGATGCTTGATAGAAAAGCTGATCCTCTGGGTAGGGAAATCGCCTTGCCTGGATGACATCCTCCAGCG
The DNA here is from genome assembly GCA_903928755.1 of uncultured Alphaproteobacteria bacterium. Taxonomy (GTDB): domain Bacteria; phylum Pseudomonadota; class Alphaproteobacteria; order Caulobacterales; family Caulobacteraceae; genus Phenylobacterium. The sequence goes on from CAIYSH010000181.1 coordinate 292, forward strand.
CATTGCGAGGCTCTGATGGAGCCGAACATGCCGATGGATTTCTGGACTTTTGTTGCTGTCGGGTTTGGGGCCCAGTTGGTCGACGGGGCTCTGGATATGGCTTACGGTGTCATCTGTTCCACGACCCTGCTGATGATGGGCGTGACACCCTCAAATGCGTCGGCCAGCGTTCATGCCGCAAAAGTCTTTGCGGGTGCAGCTTCGGCGGTCAGCCATGTCTATCATCAGAATGTCGGACGACGCCTTCTGCTTCTGCTGTCTCTTGGCGGGGTGCTGGGCGGCGTTCTGGGGGCCTATGTCCTGACCTCCATCAAGGGTGACACGGTCAAGCCCTATGTTGTCGCTTGGCTCGGGCTCATGGGACTGATCATTCTGTATCGAGCCTGGCGTCAGACGCGCCCCCAGCTTTTCTCATGGCGGCTGCCATTCCCCCTGGGTTTTGTCGGCGGCTTTTTCGACGCCATTGGCGGGGGCGGCTGGGGCCCGATTGTCACATCAACCCTGATGGGTGGCGGCGCAGATCCCAGGCAGGCGATCGGCACAACCAACGCCGCTGAGTTCTTCATGGCCGTTGCCGTTTCTGTTGCCTTCCTGACCGCCCTTGTCACGGGTCATTGGCAGACAACGGGTCTGATGGATCATGCCGGGTCAGTTGGCGGTTTGATTGTCGGTGGTGTCCTGGCGGCACCGATTGCAGGATGGGCGACCCGGCACATTCCGCTCCGACCCCTGACCTGGCTGGTCGGGCTGCTGGTGACAGGTCTCGCAATCTGGCAGGGTCTTGACCTGATCAGATGACGTCCAACGGACCGGTCCAGGACAGCCAGGCTGAAACCCGCCAATGGCAACTGCACAGAAAACATACAGGTTCCGTTCAAACATCCGGGTCAGGTCCTGCCGCCTTGACTCCGAAACGCCGTTCAACGAGTTTGCCTCGTGACTCTCGCGGGAGAGATCGGGGCCTCACCGCCCCGGAGCCGAAGGCGCAACCGCCCCGGAAACGCTCAGGCAAACGGACCGCGAAAGGCTGATGAACGCTGGAAAGCAGCGCCCTTGCGGGCGCTCGCCGAAGGAGCAAAGGACCCTCGCGGGTTCTGAAATCTCTCAGGTTCCAAAGACAGCGGGGGCAAGGCGACGTCGGAGATAGGTTCCGTGCGCGTCACGTCAGCGGAGTCGAGCCTTGTCCGAAGAGACCCTCAAGATCACGCCCCTGAACGCGGCGCACATTGCGGCAGGTGCCCGTATGGTGCCCTTTGCAGGTTATTCCATGCCGGTGCAGTACAAGGAGGGGGTGCTCAAGGAGCATGTTTGGACCCGTACCCATGCTGGCCTGTTCGACGTCAGCCATATGGGACAGGCCCGGCTGCGGGGCGAAGCACCTCTGGCGGCCTTTCAGCAGATTACCCCTGGCGACTTCAAGGGCCTGAAGGCCGGCAAGCAGCGTTATTCCGTGCTACTGAATGCGACCGGCGGGATCATTGATGACCTGATGGCCGCACGGCCGGATGACGACGGGCTTTTTGTCGTGGTCAACGGTGCCTGCAA
>CAIYSH010000182.1 GCA_903928755.1 uncultured Alphaproteobacteria bacterium
CGCCGCAGCAGAAATGCATTCCGGTTTTGGTGCGCTGCGGTCGGAGTGTCCCATGGACCTATGTGCGCCCCCTCAGGACAGGCAACTTTCAGATGCTGCCCACGACAATGTCCGGCGGATCGTGCAGGTCTGGTGCGATCTCTTGAAGCGCAGCGGCGGGCCCTTCCTGCTGGGGGACTGGAGTATCGCCGATGCCTTTTTTACCCCGGTTGCAAGCCGCATACGCGCCTACTGCATCGACCTTTCTGCTCACGGGGATTCAGATGGCCTGGCTGCCGGATTGTCGGATCGATTGCTGCAGACCCCTGAGTTTCTGACCTGGGAAGCTGCGGCCAGGGCCCAGGGCCTTTCGGGCAGCTGACCCCACCTTCGCTACCGGGCATGATCCAGATCAAGGCACGACTGGGCCCTTCTCGCAGATTTGCCGTACCTCAATCCGGTATGGTGTTTTGCAAAACCTTTCTGAACCGCGCCCGAAAGACATGGTCGCCCACCATCAGGCCCTGCAGATGGCAGCTGATCTCTTCCTGAGAATGACATCAAGCCTGCTGGATGTTTTCGACGGCGACGTTCTCAACGGTGTGGTTTTCCTGGCCATAGCCCGCGCCAATGTTCATCACCTGCCCGCCTGGGTGTCCGCAGACGGCGCAGGCGCAGATGGCATTGCTCCGGATTCGGCCAGGCGTCCGATCAGTGTTCTGCGGATCGCAGACTCCATGGGCCTGTCCTACGAAACCGTCCGGCGTCGGGTGAATCAACTGGTGGCTGATGGCTACTGTTGCCGGATTGGGCGTAACGGGGTCGTGGTTTCTGCCGATGTCGTCCGCCGCGTCGAGTTCATTCCGCTTGCTACCGAAAGTCGAACGGCCGTTCGCGCCCTGGTCCGCGATGTCCACAGATCCAGGGTCCTTGAAGATCCGGTTCAGGGGCTTGTGTCTCCGGGCAGCCTCAGCGGCCTGAAGGCATAAAATCCCGTCAGGGCTGGGTGATACATATCCCTGTCTGCGAGGGCGGCCGGATGGCTCGGGCTTTTCACCTGGACAGCAGCACTGCGGTCAATACGAACAGGCCGATCCAGACCGTTTCGGCGACCATCATCGCTACGGGTCGCCAGCCCACGGCCGCGACATCGCGGAATGACGTCTTCATGCCCAGAGCCGCTATGGCCGTCACCAGGCACCAGCTGGAGACATCTCTGGCAAGGGCACCGACCGGTTTGGGGATGAAGCCCAGACTGTTCAGGGTGACAAGGACTGCAAAACCTATGAGGAACATCGGCGGCATCGGGATCCTGCCGCTTCCCCCACCGCCTCGGGCAGCGATGATCGAAATTCCGAAAACAACCGGGGCCAGCATGGCGACCCTCAGCAGTTTTACATAGGTCGCGACATCGCCTGCGGCCGGTGAGAATGAGAGGCCGGCTCCGACGACCTGGGCCACATCATGGATGGTTCCCCCAAGAAAGACGCCCGCCTGACTGTCTGTGAGGCCAAGTCGGTGGGCCAGCACGGGGTAGACGATCATGGCGACGGTCGACAGGGCTGTTACGGTAACCACTGTCAGGATCGTTTCCCTTTCGCTGTCTCTGGACCTGGGCAGAACGGAGGCGATGGCCAGGGCTGCCGAAGCGCCGCAGATGGCGACCGCACCGCCGGACAGGACGCCGAACGATCTGGATCGCCCGAGCCGGGGGGCCAGGAACAGTCCCAGGGCGACTGTAGAAATCACGCCCCCCACGACCATCAGGATGGGTGCTGGCCCAAGGCCGAAAATCTGCTCTGCGGTGACACGCACCCCAAGCAAGGCGACGCCCAGGCGAAGTATGGCCTTCGACGAAAATTCAATTCCGGCCACGCACCGGCCTTCCTCGTGCAGAAAATGGAACGCCATTCCGATCAGAAGGGAAAACAGCATGACGGGCGCGCCATAGTGCTGGGACAGCCAGGTCGCTGCTGTGCCGATCGTCAGGGCCACGACCCCGCCCGGATAGACGGCTCGAAATGTCTCGGCGGGCGTCCGCCTGCGTGGGGCTGCAGCTGCGACCTCCGGCACGCCCTCCATGCCGTCGAAGGACCGGAACATGGCGCGGGCCTGAGCGGTGTCTGTATCCAGGTCGCTCGGCATGAAGCGGTGTCTCCGAATCTCAGCTGCCGGATAACCCTATCAGAAAAGCTTCGGGTCCTGTCAGGTCAGCTGACCGGTCCTCAGGTCTGCATAGGCTTCCAGGGCCCGCTTTCTTGCAACCTCATGGTCGACAACCGGATGGGGATAATTGCTGCCGAGGCGGACGCCTGCCCGCATCAGGACCTCCCGAGGGGCAAGCCAGGGCTTGTGGATCAGCTTTGCGGGAAGGTGGCGTAACTCCGGAACCCATTTCTGCACATATCTTCCGGCAGGATCGAACCTCTCTCCCTGGGCCATGGGGCTGAAAATCCGGAAATAGGGGGCTGCATCTGCACCGGAGCCAGCGACCCACTGCCAGTTGCCAGGATTTGAAGCCGGGTCTGCATCTACAAGGGTGTCCCAGAACCATTGCTCACCCAGCCGCCAGTCCAGCAGCAGATGCTTGGTCAGGAAGGAGGCGACGACCATCCGTACGCGATTATGCATCCAGCCGGTTTTCCACAGCTGGCGCATCCCGGCATCGACAATCGGATATCCGGTTTCTCCCCGTGTCCAGGCTGTGAAAAGTGTGGGGTCCTCACGCCAGGGGAAGGAATCGAAAGCTGGATTGAAATTGCGGCTTTCCAGGCTGGTGTGCCGGCTGGCGATCTGTGTGTTGAATTCACGCCATCCCAGTTCGGCCAGGAATTTCTCGACCTGGGCTTCCGGGACCGAATTGCGATGGGCGGCAGACACCGCAGCGCGCCAGCAAGCCTTTGGACTGATTTCGCCGAAATGAAGATGAGGTGACAGGCGTGACGTGCCCTCAATCGCCGGAACATCCCTGTCCTGCCCGTAGGTCCCAAGGGCAAGGTCGACGAAATCCGTCAGATGCCGGGCTGCGGTGGCCTCTCCGGGAGACCAGTCTGAAAATCCTGCAGACCAGTCAGGTCCGGTCGGATGCAGAGTCCAGGTTTCCAGGGCCTCGGAAACAGGCCAGGCCTGAGGTGACGGGAGGGCATCCGGGGCCGGCAGGTGTAGCCCGATTTCAACCTGGGCCCTGGCTGCCCGCCAATAGGGCGTGAAGACGCTGTAGCTGCCACCGGCCTTGGTTTGAGGGGTATCGGATCCCAGAAGATGCCCGCCATTGAACCGTCGCGTTTCGCAGCTGATCTGGCTGAGTCGGCCTGCCATATCCCGGTCGCGGTTTTCCACTGCGGGATCGAAGACCGCGTTGAACAGAACTTCGGCACTGCCGGTTTCCCTGACAAGGTCTGCGATGATGTCTGCCGCGACCCCGCGTCTCAGGATCAGTCGCGATCCCCTTTTGAGGAGATCAGCGTGAAGGGCCTGGAGGGATTTATCCAGCCACCAGCGTGAAGCGCTCCCAAGGGGCCTGATCCCAGGGGTCTCATCCAGAACATAGACCGGCAGGACCGGACACTGCGCCTTGAGTGCGGCAGCGAGAGCTGGATTGTCAGAAAGCCGCAAGTCGCGGCGAAACCAAAGTATGACAGGACGCATTCCTGATCCATGGTTGACTGCGCGGGTTTAATCTAGCCCCATTCCATGGATGTCACGGTCCGGCGGGCGGCTGCCATCAGGGACTTGCTGGGCTCCCAGACCGGTTCCGGCAGAGCCTTGGCATAGACCCAGCCCTGACCCAGGTTAACGCCCAGTGATTTCACGAGCTCTGCTGTTTCCGGTGTCTCGATCATTTCGGCGATGGTTGCCATGCCGAGTTCGGCACAGAGCTGAACCACATGTTTGACGACAATGGCATCCCGGGAACCCGGCCGCATGGTCTGGATGTAGCGGCCATCGATTTTCACGAAGTCGACCTCGAGTTTTCGGAGGTAGTCCAGCGACGCGGCGCCTGCACCGAAGTCATCCAGACAGACAACATGCCCAAGGGCCCGCAGCTGGCTGAGCATCTGGTTGGCCCGATCCAGATCATCAATCAGCCGGGTTTCCGTAATTTCCAGCAGCATGCGCGAGCGCAGCCTTGGTCTAAGGGCCGTAAGGGCGACCAGGTCTTCGAAAAACTTCGGCTGCATCAGGGAATGGGCACTGATGTTGGCGGCAATCTTGGTGGCCTGGGGCGCGGCCATCAGGGCCTTGGTAACTCCGACGACGACGGCCATGTCGAACTCTGAAATCAGCTCGAGTTCCTCGGCGAGCCTGATGGTGTCGGCAGGGCTGGCATTGGCTTCGAACCGGGCCAGGGCTTCGAAATGGTGCAGCAGATTGTCCTTCAGGGACACCACCGGCTGATAGGCCAACTGAAAGGCGCTTTCAGCCAGAATGCTCTTGAACCGCGTGGTTTCACGGACGGTCTGCTCTACCGCAGCGCCAAATCCCTTTGCGGCCGCTTCCGGGCCGTCTTCGATGTATCGGTCCAGGGCATAACGCATGGCCCGCATGTTCTGGGCCACGGAGCCTGCAGAAAGCGGCAATTGAGCGGTCTGCGGTTTCACGGCCCCACCGGTAACCGCGCCCAGACGCTCCTCCAGCCGTGCATTCGAGGACGAAGCGGGGCGTACAATGGCAAAGCGATCCTGTGCAATTTCTGCGGCACCCAGGCCGGCATAGGATTCGGCGCGCAGGGTCGCGGCCATGCGCTTGCGGGCCTGCTCTACCGCCTGCTTCGACATGTTGGCCATCGAATCCTGCAGACCGCTCATTTCAACCAGATCCAGCCTCAGGGTCAGGCCTGCGCGGTCGGCTTCCGCCAGCATCTGTGTTGCCGCTGCGGTGAAGGTCTCTGGTGCCATCAGGGCACCGGCCTGTGTCGCCACATCCTCCATGCCGCCGGGCGCGCCAATGCTGAGGGCGCAGGAAACCCGATCGCCCAATTGCGGCAGGCGGAAAACTGACAGGGAGCCAAAGCGGGCCAAACGGCCGGCCTTGGGTGACTTCAGAGTGACCCGCAGCGGCCCCTGGCGTTCACCCGGCTGAAGCCCGGTGAGCAGCGCCCCCAGAAGATCACAGTCGTCTTCGCCGACCAGGTCTTCCCACTGGGTTTCGATGAGGGCGGTATCACTGCGACCTGTCAGGCTCTCTGCCGCGCCAAGGGCAAACGTGATCTTACCCTGGTTCGTGACTTCAAAAACCAGGTCAGCACCTGCAAAGGCCAGACCCAGAAGCCGGGTGGTCGGGTTCGGATCTGTGATGTGCTGCACAGGCGTCATGTGGATAGCTTAGGTCCTGAAGGTTAAGGTCCCACAACCAAGATTGGTTTTAAAGCCCGGCATGGACCCGCGTCGCTATCGACGCAGCAGCACGGTTTAGGTAAGGCTCACCTGCCCTGGGGACATGGCGGAACTGGTAGACGCAAGCGACTTAAAAGCCAATAAGATCAATAACATACCAATAAAAACACTTGTAAAAACAACGATTTCCGCATATATTGACCGTATCAAAGTGTTAGCAC
>CAIYSH010000183.1 GCA_903928755.1 uncultured Alphaproteobacteria bacterium
CTTGGTCTTGTAGACCCACTTGGTCCCGGGCGCGGCTTCCTGGGGAAGCTTGCGCATATAGCTGACGGTCGCGTCGACGCCGGGGTCGGGAGTAACCGTGAACAGCTGGGCGACATCGGACTTGGGGTCGGTATAGTCCTCGTTCCATTTGACGCCCGAGGTCATGGTCAGGACCTGGCGGATGCTGACCTTGTCATAGGCGCTGCCCTTGAGGCCCGGGATATAGCGGACCACAGGCTCATCAATGGACTTGATGTAGCCGTCCTTTACCGCGGCCCCCACAAGGGTGGATGTGACGGACTTGGCCACCGAGAAGCTGGTCCACCGCCGGTCCGGGCCATAGCCCAGGGTGTATTTCTCCAGACGGACCTTGCCGTCCTGAAGCACCAGAAGACCCGCCGTCTTTTCCCGGACCATGTAGTCTTCAAGGCTTATCGGCCCTGCGCCCAGATCAATGGTGAGGTCGAGCGCCTTGCCCTTCGGCAGGGGGTGGACATGCTTGCCGCGCCTGGCTGTATGCACGGCGAACTGGCCTTCCATGTCCTGGAAGCCGGTTTCCTTCTGGGCCTGGTTCCAGAACAGCACCGCAGAGACCGGAGCTGACCTTGCCGGTGTTTTGGCCTGGACGGGTGATGCAGCCAGGACAAGGGCGAGAGCCGCCGTCGAAAAGGCGTGATGGGTCTTGGACATGGTTTCCCCCGGGCATTTCTTCAGGATCCGGCTATCCCGCGCCGGGGTTTGCCGCAAGGGGGCGGGGGCTATTCCGCCTTGTGGCTGCCGTCGCAGAGGGGGGCCTTGCCCGTGGCCTTGCAGCCGCAGAAGAAGGCCTTGCCGGTCTTCTCTGCCGTATATTTGACCGGGGTCAGATCGGTGGTCTTGTGACTTCCGTCACAGAAGGGCTGGCGGGCTGACAGGCCGCATGAGCACCACCAGTAATCCTTGCCCGCTTCCACATCGATAGCGAAGGGGGTGTCAGAGGCGCGAACAGGAACGGTCATGGCAGGTTTCCATCTGGCTGGGGTCCTGACGGACTGTGACGCGACCGGGCGGCAAGCTCAAGCCCGATATGTCCGGGTTTCCGACCGTCCCTGGCCTGCAGAAAATCATGACCCGCCCAAGCTCGGTCTTGCAGATGGGGCTTTGGTGCGTATACGCTGTAAAAATTAGAACAAACCCCAGGATTTCCCATGGCCCTTCCTTCCGTACTTGCTTCGCGTCTGCGCATTCCGGTGATTGCGTCTCCCCTGTTCATCATCTCGGGTCCCGAGCTGGTGATCGCCCAGTGCAAGGCCGGAATTGTCGGCACCTTCCCGGCGTTGAATGCCCGGCCGGTGAGCCAGCTGGACGAGTGGCTGGCCCAGATCACGGAAGAACTGGCGGCCTGGGACAAGGCCAACCCGGACCGACTCTCGGCCCCGTTTGCGGTCAATCAGATCGTGCACAAGACCAACAATCGCCTGGAAGAGGACGTTGAACTGGCGGTGAAATACAAGGTGCCCGTGACCGTTACGTCCCTCGGTGCCCGTGAAGATGTGAACCAGGCCATGCATGGCCATGGCGGGATTGTCCTGCATGATGTGATCAATTCGAAATTCGCCCGCAAGGCCATTGAGAAGGGCGCTGACGGCCTGATCCCGGTGGCTGCCGGCGCTGGCGGCCACGCAGGCGGTCTGTCGCCCTTCGCCCTGATCCAGGAACTGCGCGAGTGGTTCGACGGTCCCATCGCCCTGTCGGGCGCCATAGCCAACGGCAAGGCCATTCTCGGGGCCCAGGCCATGGGCGCGGACCTGGCCTATATCGGCTCAGCCTTCATCGCGACCCAGGAGGCCCGCGCGGTGCAGGGCTACAAGGACATGATTGTCGAGAGCTCGGGCGATGACATTGTCTATTCCAACCTGTTCACCGGGGTGCACGGCAATTATCTGCGGCCGTCCATCGAGCGTGCGGGCCTCGATCCCGACAACCTGCCCCAGGCCGATCCATCCAAGATGAACTTCGGTTCCGGTGGCAATCAGGAAGCCAAGGCCTGGAAGGACATCTGGGGCTGCGGTCAGGGGATTGGTGCGATCAAGTCGGTCCAGACGGCGGGTGAACTGGTGGATCGTCTGGCTGCCGAATACGAAACCGCCAAGGCCGAACTGGCGGCCAAGACGGCCCTGACCTCGGGCGCAGTGCTGACGGCGGCCTAGGGCCTGTCAAAGAGGGGTGGGACTATCCCCATCCCTCCTTCCGGGGCTTAGTCCCGGGACTTGCGGAACTTGGCCGCCTCGGCGGCGAGGTTGGCCGTCATGGCGACGCTTTCGTCCTCTTCCGCCTGGAAGGGCAGGGTTCCTGCCACCCCGCGAAGGGCCAGCCAGAGCTGGACGTTGAAATGACTGAACATCCTTAAAGGGCGCAGCTTGTCGTC
>CAIYSH010000184.1 GCA_903928755.1 uncultured Alphaproteobacteria bacterium
CATCCTGAGAACGATCCTGATGCCCAGCAGGTTCGAGAGGGCCCCCTTGATCAGGCTGACCCGACCGCCCTTCACCAGGTACTTGAGCTGCGTGACGCCGAGGTACTGCGTCGTCCCGGCCCGAACCCTGGTGGATGAGCTGGAGCGCTTTGTTCCTGACCTGCTGTCGGCGGTCCGGGCGGCCATGGAGTCGGGGCAATCTGCGGGTCGTGCTTTTGTATTGGGGGCCCCGTTTCTGGAGGCTCCGAAGATTTCAATCGACTATGCGGTCATGGAGCAGACTGCCCGGGCCCTGGTCCTGCCTGTGGCCTTTACCTGGGCTGATGTCGGGTCCTGGGATGCCGTGCTTGGGCTTTCCCCCCGCGATGATGACGGCAACAGCCTGCAGGGCAATGTCGTCGCCCTGGATACAGCCGGGACCCTGATCCGCGCATCTGAGGGCGTGCAGGTCATGGCGCTTGGTCTGACAGACCTGGCCATCATTGCCGAGGCAGGCAAGGTCCTTGTCTGCGACCTGGGCTCTGCCCAGTCCGTCAAGGCGGGGTATGACCTGATCAGGGCGCGGCCGGTCTCAACCCTGGCCAGTCTCACCGAGGCCAGTACCTGGTATGATCGCTGGTTGCGCACGGCGGCCCTGCCACTCTGGTGGACCCTCGGCGCGGACCACGAGGTTGGGGGGTTTGTTGAAGGCCTGACGCCGGAGGGGCATCCAGTCCGTGCCCATCGCCGTGGTCGGGTCCAGGGCAGGATGATCTATAGTTTTGCCATGGCCGGTCAGCTGGGCTGGCAAGGCCCCTGGAAGCCGGCGGCCCGCCACGCCCTGGATTTCATGCTGGAGACATTCAGCCGCCCGGACGGTCTGGTGCGCGCCCTGGTCTCGGAAGACGGGACGGCGCTGGACTCCAACCCTGCAGTCTATGATCAGGCTTTTGCCCTGCTGGGCCTTGCAACCCTGCACAAGGTCGATCCCGACTGGACCGATCTGCCCGGCCTTGCGGCAAGGATACGGCACGGGCTTGAAAAAGTGCGTCACCCTTCCGGCGGGTTCCGTGAGACGGGAGATCATCCCTTCCAGGCAAACTGCCACATGCACCTGCTGGAAGCCGCCCTGGCCTGGGAAGAGGCCGGCGAGTCAGCATGGGCACCCCTCTCTGACGAAATCGCCCAGCTGGCCCTTGGGGCCTTCATCGACCATCGCGGTGTTCTGTCCGAATTCTTTGACGAAGCCTGGCACCGGGCACCTGGGGATGATGGGCGGCTGGTTGAGCCAGGTCATCAGTTCGAGTGGGCAGGGCTGCTGGATCGCTGGGGGCGGCGACGCGGACGGTCTGATGCCCAGCTTGCTGCGCGTGCGCTTTACGAGACGGGCAGGGCCGGGGTCGACGCGAATCGGGGCTGTGCCATGAATGCCCTCTGGGACGATCTGAGCCTTCGCGATGGTTACGCGCGGCTCTGGCCCCAGACCGAATATCTGAAGGCAGCCCTGATGCTGGGAGAGCCAGAGGACGCCCTTGGCGCTGCCAATTGCCTGAAATCCTACCTCGAAACCCCCGTCCTTGGGGCATGGCGAGACAAAATGCGCCCCGATGGCACATTTATCGACGAGGCAGCTCCCGTTACGTCACTCTACCATATTGTCGAGGCGTGCCGGGTTTTGTTCGAAATATCCCCACCTGCATCAAATTAGGTGGTCGGAATCCGGCGTGGGGGTTGCTATGGCAGACCCAGTTTTTGCGATTTGCGTCACTGAGAAACACAGGACCCTCGGAGCCGTTCATCCAGGGTCCTGCTGGGAGCTTTAAGCATCTATGCCGACGACAACGATTCCGGGCCTCAATCCTGCCCCGACGAAACACGCCAAACTCATCGCCTGGGTCGCGGAGGTCGCTGCCCTGACCCAGCCTGCCCAGGTCCACTGGTGTGACGGGTCGCAGGAAGAATGGGAGACCCTGACTTCGGAACTGGTCAAGAGCGGCACGCTGAAGCAGCTCAATCCCGAAAAGCGCCCCAACTCGTTCTGGGCGGCGTCAGATCCCAAGGACGTAGCCCGGGTCGAGAGCCGCACCTTCATCTGCTCCAAGGACCCCGTCGACGCCGGGCCAACCAATAACTGGCTCGACCCCGTTGAAATGCGCGCCGACCTGCAGGGCCTGTTCAAGGGCTGCATGGCTGGCCGGACCATGTATGTCTGCCCCTTCAGCATGGGTCCCCTGGGCTCGAAAATCAGCCAGCTGGGCGTCGAGATCACCGACAGCGCCTACGTGGCGATTTCCATGCGTGTCATGACCCGGATGGGCAAGGGTGCCCTGGAAGAGCTCGGCGAGGACGGCTTCTTCGTGCCGGCCCTGCATTCCGTCGGCATGCCCCTTGCCGAGGGTCAGGCTGATGTGCCGTGGCCCTGCAATGACATCAAATACATTGTCCACTTCCCGGAAAGCCGGGAAATCTGGTCCTACGGCTCGGGTTATGGCGGCAACGCCCTACTGGGCAAGAAGTGCTTCGCCCTGCGCATTGCCTCGGTCATGGCCCGGGATGAGGGCTGGTTTGCCGAGCACATGCTGATCCTCAAACTGACCTCGCCCGAGGGCCAGTCGCGCTATGTGGCCGCCGCCTTCCCCAGCGCCTGCGGCAAGACCAACATGGCCATGCTCCAGCCGACCCTGAAGGGCTGGAAGGCCGAGACCATTGGCGATGACATCTGCTGGATGCGGTTCGGCGATGATGGTCAGCTTTACGCCATCAACCCTGAAGCGGGCTTTTTTGGCGTCGCGCCCGGCACAGGGATCGAGACCAACAAGAACGCCGTCGACGCCCTCTATGCCAACAGCGTCTTCACCAATGTGGCCCTGACGCCGGACGGCGACGTCTGGTGGGAAGGCCTGACCAAGACGCCCCCTGCCAACCTCACCGACTGGAAGGGCCGTCCCTGGACCCCGGAAAGCGGCGAGCCGGCCGCCCACCCCAATGCCCGCTTCACCGTCCCGGCCTCGCAATGCCCGGTCATTGCGCCGGAATGGGAAGATCCCAAGGGCGTGCCGATCTCGGCCATACTGTTCGGCGGTCGCCGGGCCAGCGCCGTGCCTCTGGTCACCGAAGCCTTTGACTGGGCCCACGGCGTCTTCCTGGCCTCCAACGTCGCCTCGGAAGGCACGGCGGCGGCCGAGAACAAGATCGGTGAACTGCGCCGCGACCCCTTCGCCATGCTGCCCTTCTGCGGTTACAATATGGGCGATTATTTCAGCCACTGGCTGGCCATGGGCGCCAAGGCCGACGCGGCCAAGCTGCCCCGCATCTATTTCGTCAACTGGTTCCGCAAGGGGGCCGACGGCAGGTTCGTCTGGCCGGGCTATGGGGAAAACGCCCGTGTCCTGAAGTGGATCTTCGAGCGGCTCAGCGGCAAGGCCGCCGCCAAGGACACACCCATCGGCCGTGTGCCCACTGCCGAGAGCCTGGACACCTCGGGCCTGACCCTGACGGACGACCAGATGAGCCTCCTGCTCACCGTCGATCCGGCGGTCTGGAAGGAAGAAGCCGCCCTGATCCCCGCCGCCTATGAGGTCTTTGGCGACCGCATGCCCAAGGCCCTGTGGGATCAGTATGACGGTCTGGTCAGCCGCCTTGAGGCGGCCAGCCCCGTCGCAGCCGAATAGCCCACATGGACCTCGCGCCGCGCAAACCGAGACTGGTTCTGTTCGGCGCGGGTCCTATCGGCCGGGCCTTTGCGGCCCAGTTCGCCCTGCTGCCCTTCCAGGTCGAGGCCTATGACGCCCGGCCTGAGCTCTCCGACCACGCAGTGATCCTCAGTGACGCCGAAATGGTCGAGGCCGCCGCCTGTCTGGAAGAGGGGGATTACGCCCTGATCGCGACCCACAGCCATGACGTGGATTATGAAGTCGCCGCGGCCATACTGAAGGCGGGCAGGGCCAAATTCCTCGGCATGGTCGGCTCGCGGGGCAAACGCGACGGCATGATCGCCCGCCTGCAGGCGGAAGGCTTTTCCGACGAGGTCATCGCCCGGCTGAACTGTCCGGTGGGCATGCCTGGCCTCAAGGGCAAGGCACCGGAAATGATCGCCGTATCGGCGGCGGCTCAGGTTCTGGGTGTGTTGACCCACGACGACTGACCTGATCTGGAATGCTGGACAGGGCCCCAAGGCTTGGGTCTAATCGCCGAAATTTCAGGGGCATAAGATCATGCAATCCAATCAATTCGACCGCCGCGCCTTGCTGGCCTCCGCCGCCGCTACGGGAGCCAGCCTGCTGCTGCCCCAGTCCGCTACCGCCGCCACGCTCAAGGCTGACGCGGTCGCGATCCGCAAGGCCCTCGAGGCCGGAAAGGCGGAGACCATTGCCCGCCTGCAGGAGTGGATACGTCACCCCGGCATCGCCGCCGAGAAGTGGCGCATTGATGAGAGCTGCGACTTCACCATGGGCCTGCTGCGTGACGCGGGGTTCCAGATGGTCAAGAAGATGCCCACAGACGGCAGCCCGGGGATCTTCGCCACCCTCGACTCAGGCGCCAAGCGCAGTGTCGGCATCTACTTCATGTATGACGTGAAGCAGGTGAACCCGGCCGAGTGGGCGCACCCGCCCTTTGAAGCGGCGATCATCGACAAGCCGGGTTATGGCAAGGCGATCACTGGCCGGGGTGCCGTCAACCAGAAGGGCCCGGAGGCC
>CAIYSH010000185.1 GCA_903928755.1 uncultured Alphaproteobacteria bacterium
CGGGGCCTACATCACCGATGCCACGGGCAAGGTGATTGATCCGACCCAGCGCATCACCGGCGATGACCACTTTACCCGGCAGTCCCATGAAATCCGGCTGAGCTCGCCCCAGGACTGGCGTGTCCGCTTCCTCGTCGGGGCCTTCCAGCAGCGTCAGACCCACCTGATCGAACAGAACTACCAGATCACCGGCATTGACCCGGCGATCACGGTGACGGGCCGCAAGGACACCCTGTGGCTGACAGACCAGTTCCGGGTGGATCGGGACGAAGCCGTGTTCGGCGAGCTGTATGCTGATCTCACCAAGAACCTGACCCTGACCCTGGGGGCCCGGGCCTTCCAGGCCGACAATTCCCTCTATGGCTTCTTCGGCTTCAGCAAGGGCTACAGCTCGCGGACCGGAGAAGCGGCCTGCTTTGCAAAGAGCAGCGTCGCCGGCAGCCCCTGCACCAACCTGAACAAGCGGGCCAAGGAAACCGGGACCATCTACAAGGCCAACCTCAACTGGCAGGTCGCCGATGGAAAACTGCTCTATGCGACCTATTCGCAGGGATTCCGTCCGGGTGGTATCAACCGTCGCTCGACCCTGGCCCCCTATGTTGCCGACTACCTCTACAATTACGAACTGGGTTGGAAGACCGAGTCCGCCGACCGTTCCATCCGCTTCAACGGTGCGGCCTATTATGAAGACTGGACCGACTTCCAGTTCTCCTTCCTGGGTCCGAACTCCTTCACCGAAATCCGCAATGCCGGTCAGGCCCGCATCAAGGGCCTTGAGACAGAGCTGTCATGGGCCACACCGGTCGACGGTCTGCGCCTGACGGGCGGTGCGACCATAACGGACGCCAAGCTGGCGTCTGACTATTGCGGCACGGTCGATTCCAAGGGTGTTCCGGTCAAGATCTGTGCCACGCCCCAGGCCCCGTCCGGGACGGCCCTGCCGGTGACGCCCAAGTTCAAGGGCAATGCGGTGGCCCGTTATGAGTTCCCCTGGGGCGACATGAATGCGCACCTGCAGGGCGCTGTGGTCTTCCAGACCTCCAGCTGGGCTGACCTGCGCCTGACCGAGCGGAGCCTGCTGGGCCGTCTCCACGGGTTCCAGTCGGTCGATCTGTCCGCAGGGCTCGACCGCAACAACTGGAACCTCGAGCTTGCCCTGACCAATGCCGGGGACATTCTGGGCGACACCTACCGCTCGTCGCAGTGCACCCCGACGGTCTGTGGCCAGACCTATATCCGGCCGCTGCGTCCGCGGACCTTCTCGATCAAGTTTGGTCAGAAGTTCTAGTTTCACGTCCCGAAAACGGGAAAGTCTTGAGTTTGAGGTCCGGTGCCGCTTTTCTGACGAAAGGCGGCACCATTCTTTTCGGGGGTCAGCTCGAACAGGACGTCAATACATGCTGCGATCATCCCTTCTGACCCTGGGATTTAGCCTGTGTCTCGTGACAGCAGGCCTGGCCAATCCAGTCAGCAATGACCCTGCTGCTGCGCCGAAGGGCGACTATGTCCTGGACAAACGTCATGCCAGCCTCCTGGTGCGCATTGCCCATCTCGGCGGGTTTTCGAGGTTTACCATGCGATTTGACCGCATGGACGGGGCCTTTGCTTTCGATCCGGCGACCTGGCCGGCAACCGTGGCGACCATCAAGATTGACCCGACCTCGATTTCCACGGGCCTTCCGGATTTCGACAAGACCATTGCAGGCCCCGCCTATTTCGATGCCGTCAGGTACCCGGACATCCTCTTCGTCGCGAATCGGATCGACGCACAGGATGGCAGGGGAACCATATCCGGCGATCTCACCTTTCATGGGGTGACCCGACCCGTGCGACTTGAGGCCTCTTTCAATGGCTTCGGGCCGGGCCTGCTGGGAATGGGAACCCGAATGGGATTTTCCGGGGTCGGACACATCAAACGCTCGGACTATGGCGTCACCACCATGATACCGCTTGCCGGCGATGACCTTGAGCTGGTGTTTGAGGTCGAGTTCGTAAGGAAATAGGGCCATGACCGAAGCCACCTCCGCCCCGCTGCGAACCCGGTATGCGGCCATCGCCATCATCCTGCACTGGGTCATTGCCGCCGGGATCATCTTCCAGATCCTGCTGGCCTGGCGGATGGAAGATCTCAAGACCCCGCTGGGCTTCGCCCTGGTCCAGCTGCACAAGTCCGTGGGGATTTCGATCCTGCTGCTCAGCCTGATCCGGTTGGGCTGGCGCCTGGCCAATCCTCCGCCGCCCGGGCCGGAAGGGCTGAAGGCCTGGGAGACCAGGCTCTCGAAAGCTGTCCATCTTGGCTTCTACGTCATCATGATCGGCATGCCCCTGACTGGCTGGCTCATGGTTTCTGCCAGCCGGATCGAAATTCCCACCCTTCTGTTCGGGGTTGTCCCATGGCCCCACATCCCGGGAATTTCCCACCTGGCCGAGCCGGCCAAGGGCATCTGGCGGCTGATTGGGGGGCGTGGGCATGGTCTGCTGGCCTTCACCTCCTATCTTCTGATCGTTCTGCATGTGGCCGGTGCCCTCAAGCACCAGCTGTTTGAGGCCGACACCCCGATCCTCGCGCGCATGGCCCCAGGGGCCCGGGCCGGGCGGTGGATGGATCCGCGTCTGGTCCTCATCGCCCTCTGCGGCCTGGCGCTCGTGGCTGTGGCCGAACGGCTGCAGCCGAAACTGCCGGCCCAGGCGCCCTTGCCCGCCGTGGCCATCGATGACGACACCGAGGAGAGACCCCTTCCTGCCCCCGCGACGGTCGCACTGACTCCGGCGGCTGCAGAGCCAGTGGCAGGGGCCGCCGCCCCGGCGACCGTCCGCACCTGGACTGTCGGCAGATCATCGAGCCTGGGCTTCACCACCAGCTGGGGGGGAGAGCCCATCTCCGGTCGCTTTGACCGATTTACGGCAGACATTGTCTTCGGCCCCGAAGCCCTGAAGGCGTCGAGGGTCAGGGTCTCCATTGACCTGGCCTCAGCGGTTACCGGTGATGCCCAGCGCGACCAGTCCCTGCCCGCGGCCGACTGGTTTGATGCCGCAACCCATCCCGAGGCCATTTTTACGGCGACACGGTTCGAGAAGACCGGCGAGGGCCGCTTCATCGCTCATGGCAGGCTCAGCCTGCGGGGCGTGATCCGGCCCCTTGATCTGCCCTTCAAACTGCGGATCGAAGGCGACAAGGCCCATATGAGCGGTGTAACCACCATCGACCGGACCGTCTTCGGTGTGGGGCAGGGCGAGTGGAAAGCAACCGATCAGATTCCGGCCAGTGTGAAGGTCTCGGTCCAGCTGACCGCAACGGCGACCTAGGTCTTGCCGTTGAGGCCCTGCGGTCCGGCCGTCTGGTGCTGATGCCCACCGAGACGGTCTATGGTCTCGCTGGGCCTGCTGCCGATCCCCTTGCCGTGGCCGCGATATTTGCGGCCAAGGGCCGGCCCCGGTTCAATCCCCTGATCAGCCATGTGGCAGACCTGGCGGCGGCCGAAAGGATTGCGGTCTTTTCTGCTGATGCCCGTCGGCTCGCCGCCGCGTTCTGGCCAGGCCCCCTGACCCTTGTCCTGCCTTCCCAAACAGGCTCCATCGTCTGCGAGCTGGCGCGGGCCGGCCTGGACACGGTTGCGGTCCGGGTCCCCGCACACCCGACCGCCCTGGCCCTGATCAGGGCGTTTGGCGGCCCGGTCGTTGCGCCCTCCG
This sequence comes from uncultured Alphaproteobacteria bacterium, assembly GCA_903928755.1. Taxonomy (GTDB): domain Bacteria; phylum Pseudomonadota; class Alphaproteobacteria; order Caulobacterales; family Caulobacteraceae; genus Phenylobacterium. Next base: position 3,691 of record CAIYSH010000185.1, read on the forward strand.
CGAACCGGTCAGGTCGTCCCAGCCCGACGAGCCTGGCCCACGCGGTCGATGAAACCGGCGACAGGGTCGCGGTGGCCCTTGAGGGCGGTCCCTGCCGCATAGGCCTTGAGTCCACGGTGGTCAGTCTGCTGGACAGGCCGCGTCTGTTGCGGCCTGGCGCGGTTACCCGGGAGGAGATCGAAGCCCTCATCGGGCCCCTGGCAGAGGCTGAAGCCGATGCAAAGCGGTCGCCGGGCCGGATGGCGCGGCATTATGCGCCGAACGCCCCGGTCCGCCTGGGCGCGGATGCGCCCAGGTCTGGTGAGGCCTATCTGGCTTTCGGTCCCCATCCGCCGGGGCCCGGGGTCTGGAATCTCAGCCCGACCGGTGATCTTGCCGAGGCTGCGGCCAACCTGTTCGGTTTACTCCGGGCGGCCGATCTGTCCTGTCCTGTTGCCATTGCCGTGGCACCGATCCCGGAAGTAGGTCTGGGCGAGGCGATTGCCGACCGTCTCAAACGATCAGCGGGCTATGTCGGATGAGCGATAGGCGTTAAATTACCCTCATGACTTTTCCCCTGCCCGCTGATGTCATCTCGCGCCTCAAGGCTGTTCTCGGCGAGGGGGGCTGGAGCACGGACCCCGAGCGCCTGGCACCCAAGCTGCTGGAATGGCGCGATCGCTGGACCGGAACCACGCCAGTTCTCGTCCTGCCGAAATCCACAGCCGAGGTCGCCGCGGTGGTCGGAATCTGCGCCCAGGAAGGTGTGGCCATCACGCCCCAGGGTGGAAATACCGGGCTGGTGGGCGGCCAGATTCCCCAGGGAGAAATCCTGCTGTCCACCGAACGCCTGCGGGCGATTCGTGATCTGGATGCCTTTGATGATGTGA
>CAIYSH010000186.1 GCA_903928755.1 uncultured Alphaproteobacteria bacterium
CCTGTGGCCTTCACCAGGGGATAGTTCTCGAAGTCCGGCGTCTGTATGGCCAGTTCGGCGCGGGGGGCGGAAAGCATGGACACTCCGTGAGATGGGCGAATCAACTCGGGAGACCGTCCTCTACAGACGATCCGGGCACAGAAATATGTCAGTCCTACATGACCCCTGCACGTAGCAGGTCGTGGACGTGCAGTATGCCGACGGGGATGCCCTCATCGAGCACAAACAGCATGTGAACACTGGGGGGCGGGTCGGCCATCATGGCCAGGGCTTCGGATGCCAGCTGGCGCGGCGAAACCGTCTTGTTGGGGCCCGGGGTCATGACCTGTCCGGCCGTTCGGGACATCAGTCCGTCCATGTGGCGGCGCAGGTCCCCATCGGTGATCACCCCGACAAGTCGGCCGTCCGGGCCCTGGACCCCGACAATGCCGAAGCGCTTTTCCGTCATGACCAGCAGGGCCTGTGACATCGGGGCGTCGGGCGTAATGAGTGGCAGCTCGTTCGCGCCGTGCATCAGATCGCCAACCGTGCGGAGCATGGCCCCCAGCTTGCCGCCGGGATGGAAGGTCTTGAAATCCTTGGCCGTGAAGCCGCGCTTTTCCAGCAGGGCCACGGCCAGGGCGTCGCCCAGGGCCATCTGCAGGGTGGTGGATGTGGTCGGAGCATTGACATCGCCGGTGGCTTCCGCTGCCTCTGCCAGCAGCAGCTGGATATCTGCAGCGCGGCCCAGAGCGCTGTCGGCAGACGCCGTCAGGGCGATCACTGGAATCTGGAACCGCTTGGAATAGGCCAGGATATCGGCCAGTTCGCGGACTTCGCCGGACTTGGACAGGGCCAGAACCACATCATCCTGACCGATCATGCCAAGATCGCCATGGCTGGCCTCGTTGGCATGAACGAAGTGGGCTGGCGCCCCGGTGGACGCGAAGGTCGCCGCGATCTTGCGCGCCACATGTCCTGACTTGCCGACGCCGGTGCAGATGATCCGGCCATTGGCCGTGGCAAGGACATTGACGGCCCTGGCAAAAGCCTCGCCCAGGGTATCGGCCTGAAGCTGCAGGGCATCGGCCTCGGCACTCAGGACGCGGCGTCCGACGGCTATGGCATCAAGGTCTGTCATTGGGTCGGAGCCAGTCTCTGCGCCTGCAGATCCATAAGGGCCTGTTTGGCCCGTGCCGCCCGTTGATTGGCGTCGTTTGACTCCCTGGCCATGGCAGCCTTCATTTCCGGCGTCTGCTGCACGGGCGTATGGCCGAAGGGTCCGGGAGATCGGTCACCCAGCCCCTGCGGCCAGACCATGGCGAGGCCGACCAATCCGAGGGTCAGGGCAAACAGGGCCGGGAGAAAGAGTCGATCCAACATGTCCGGGCCGATATAACCCCTGCGAGGCTTCAGGGCCAGCCGCACGGACTTGACCTCTTCCCGCTGCGGCCCTAGCCCCTCGCCGACAACAGGAGTTCACCCCTTGCCCACCTTGATCCTGCTCCGCCATGGCCAGAGTCGCTGGAATCTCGAAGACAAGTTCACCGGCTGGGTGGATGTCGATCTGACACCCGAGGGTGAGGCCCAGGCCCGTAAGGGCGGTGAGCTCATTGCCGCGGCGGGACTTCAGGTTGATCGGGCCTTCACCTCGGTCCTGACGCGGGCCATCCGCACCCTCTGGCTGGCCCTGACGGCAGCAGGCCAGGTCTTCATTCCCGAGACCAAGGACTGGCGACTCAACGAACGTCACTATGGTGGCCTCACGGGTCTGAACAAGACCGAGACGGCGGCAAAGCATGGAGCGGATCAGGTCAGGATCTGGCGTCGATCCTATGACATTCCGCCGCCGCCCATGGCGGCAGACAGTGAGTTCGACTTCAGCCGGGACCGCCGTTATGCGGGGGCCATACTGCCGGCAACCGAGAGCCTGAAGACCACGCTCGAGCGGGTGGCACCCTACTGGAACGCTGAAATCGCGCCCAGGCTGGCGGCTGGCGAAACCGTTCTGGTCGCTGCCCATGGCAATTCGCTGCGGGCCATTGTCAAACTGCTCTATGGCATTGCTGATGACGCTATCG
>CAIYSH010000187.1 GCA_903928755.1 uncultured Alphaproteobacteria bacterium
CCAACGCCGAAAACGACAATACGTGGCTTCAGCTCGGTGGCGCGCGGTGCAGAAAGTGCAATTGCCATGGGACCTCTCGCGTGCTCCGTCCTGGTTTATTCACGCCCGGCAGCAAGTCCGCCAGGTGCCTGCGACGGCAGACACAGGAAGCGCCCGTCATCGTTAATTGGAGGTTAACTGCATAAGCCGAGTCGGAATTCCGTCGACCCGCAACTTGCCATTTTCAGTTGCCAATTAAAGGATTCAGGCGGGGAAAATACTTTAAGCCACCGCCTGCACCCGGGAAAACCCCGAACCAGGTTTCCAGGATCCAGATTTACCGCAGATTGCAGTCAAAATCCTGACTGGGCTGTATGCGGTCCATGCCAGTTTTGCCCGGCAATCTTGCCAGGACGGGATCAAGACATCCCCCTATCGGGGCAGGTCGGCGAGTTTGGTCAGGATCACCTGACGATATACGGCGCTCAATTCAAAATATGATCCGAACATCGCATGAAAATTGTCGACTGCCTGCTTGACGCCCGGTCCGCCGATCTCACTGACAGCGTGCCAGTAATCATCGAGAATGATCATGCCGCCGACTTCAAGCAGCGCTGCGCAGTATGACAGATCGATGTTCACGGCCCAGGATGTGTGGGAGCCATCGATATAGATGAGATCAAACTTCGATCCCTTCCGGAGCATTTCCGGCAGAATATATGTTGAAAAGCCTTTTTCCGCAGTGAATGCCAGAAAGCCGAGCTTCGCGACATTGCGATAAAATCGTGGCTCTATTTCCCTGTATTTTTCCTCGGGATTCAGCGCGTCATCAAACCAGGGGTCTATGACGGTGACGCTCAACGGTGCAGGATCCAGCCATCTCATGAAGGCCAGGTTCCTGCCTTCATAGGCACCGATTTCAAGATACCGGATATTGTCCCGCCCCCTGGCAAAGGCCCGAAGTACAGGCGCGACAAACGGGATGTTCTTGTCAGCCCATGCCGTGGTGAATTCAAATCCGCTGTCCTCACAGAATGACCGGAACCCAAGGGCATCGGCTCCGGAACGCGGGGTAAGCATGGTCTTCAGCAGCGAGACCGCAAATCTCGGATTCATCGAGAGCAGGTTTCTGATGATGTTCGCCATCGCTGTCGCTCCAGCAAGGTTCAGGGACGAAACACGGATGATGGGTGGGCCATTTGCGCGCCGATCCGCCATCCGTCAGGCTGTGGCGTCAGAGATTGTCGATCAGCCAGGCCGCAGCCTTGGCAACGGGATTTGCCCCCGGATCCAGAGGCTCCCGGCGTAATTTTGCTGAAGCCAGGGCTTTGGCCGATACGGCTTCCCGTGGGCCAAAAGCAGACCTGTGCAGGACCCCTGCTGCGGCACAGAAGGCCGGGCCGGAGGCTGCATCTGCCAGATGGGGCACCCGACGAGGACGGCCGAGCCTGACCGGTCGGTCAAAGACCCTGACAGCGACTTCGCGAATGCCAGCGAGCTGGCTTGCGCCACCTGTCAGCACCAGTCCTGCTCCGGCCTCGACTCCAGAGCCGGACGCCCTCAATCGATCCCTCAGCATTTCCAGCGTTTCTTCGACCCGAGGCGCAATGATCCCCTTGAGGAGTGAACGGGGGGCAATGACCGGACCCGCGCCAGGATCATCCCCCCTTGGCGGGGCCTCGATCATTTCGCGATCCTCGTTGGCCGAGGCAATGGCGGAACCATGAAGAGTTTTGATGCGCTCTGCGCCGGCAATCGAGGTGGACAGGCCCCGGGCAATATCAGAGGTCACGTGCTGACCGCCAACGGCAAGGGTTTCAACGTGGACAAGGCTTCCGCCTGCGAACACGGCCGCAGACGTGGATCCCCCACCCATATCGATACAGACAGCACCGAGGTCCATTTCGTCTTCCTCAAGCGCCGCAAGGGCCGAGACGAAAGGTGCCGCAACGACACCCTCAAACTGCAGGTGGGCGCGCTCGACGCAGGCCCCAAGGGTCTGGAAGACGGCTTCGGCAATGGAAACGACAAGAAGTTCGACGGTCAATGTGCGACCAAACATGGCGCGGGGATCACGAATACCGTGCTGGCCGTCAACGGCCCAGGCTACGGGGAGGATGTGTGCTGCGCGCCGGCCGGGCAGCTTGATCTGCCCCAGAGCCGTCTGGATGGCCCGGACGAGGTCAGCGTCACCGATGGGGCGGGCCCCGAGTGATATCCGGCCAGTGATCCGGTGGCTGGTCAGCTGGC
>CAIYSH010000188.1 GCA_903928755.1 uncultured Alphaproteobacteria bacterium
TGAACGTGCCCTGCAATGCGACCCGGTTTCGGCCTTCGGCGGAATTGTCGCCGTCAATACCCGCCTCGATGCCGCGGCAGCGCGCGAGATGATCAAGATTTTTACCGAGGTGGTTGTTGCCCCGGAAGCGGATGACGAAGCCATCGCCCTGTTTGCAAAAAAGAAGGACCTGCGCCTGCTGTTGACGGGTGGCCTGCCTGACGCTCGCCTGGGCGGCGACATCTTCAAGCAGGTGGCCGGGGGCTTCCTGGTCCAGAGCCGCGATACCTCACACCTGACAGCAGCCGACCTGAAGATCGTTACCCGGCGTCAGCCGACACCGTCGGAAATCGCCGACATGCTGTTTGCCTTCACCGTCGCCAAGCACGTGAAGTCCAACGCCATTGTCTTTGCCAAGGACGGACAGACCGCCGGCATAGGCGCAGGTCAGATGAACCGTCGGGACTCGGCGCGCATTGCCGCCATACGAGCGGGTGAAGCTGCGGAAACGGCCGGTTTGCCCGTCAGTCTGGCCAAGGGGTCGGCCTGCGCATCCGAAGCCTTCTTCCCCTTCGCAGATGGCCTGATCCAGGCGGCTGAGGCGGGGGCAACGGCGGTGATCCAGCCGGGTGGCTCCATCCGCGACGCAGAGGTCATTGCGGCCGCAGATGAGGCGGGCGTAACCATGGCCTTCACAGGGGTGAGGGTGTTCCGCCACTAGCCAGGGTCGTTCGCCAGCGCGCGAAGGCGGCACCGGCCCAGAACAGTTCGATCAGTCCGAACGGCCAGGCACCCTGCAGGAATCCGTAGAGCGCAGAGGCCAGGTTCGCGGCCATGAAGCCAAGGGTCCACCAGTTGCTGCGTGACTCCATCACATAGCAGAGCAGGCTCGAGGAGACCGCCGCCAGTCCAAACAGCGCCAGGGCATCGAACTGGAAGCCACCCACTATTTTGCAGCCTTGCGGAGGGAGGGAGCGTCGAGATCAAGCTCTGCGGCGGGAATGACCTCAAGGCCTGTGGTTCGGGTCTTCAGGTCCTCGACAAAGGTTTTTGCGTCGCCTGCTATGATCACCGAGGCCTTGTCCGGGTTCAGATAGGCCCTGAAAAAACCTTGGACCTGATCTGCGGTGACGGCTTCGACCCGTGCCGGATAGGTGGCGACTTCCGTCAGGGGGACATTGAACAGGGCAAGGTTTCCAAGGATGTCGGCCAGCCCGTCGGTCGTCGCCAGATTGCGTCCATAACTGCCGGTCAGGGAGGATTTCCTTGCCTTGAGTTCCTCCGCCGTGGCTGCCGTGGTCATCAGGTCACGCATCTGGGCCCGGATGAGGTCGAGCACCTGGGCTGCCGACTCATTTTTCGTCTGGGCGGATGCCTTGAACTGTCCGGTGGTTCCCTGGGCAGTGAGCCTGGAGCTGGCCCCATAGGACAGGCCTCGCTTGACCCGGATTTCGGCATTCAGGCGGGCGGAATATCCTCCACCCAGAACCGCATTGGCGACCATGCCGGAGAAGTAATCCGGATGGCTGCGGGCCAGACTGGCCATGGCAACCGTAACGGAGGCCTGACCCGTCCCGGGCAGGTCGATGACAACCGCCCTTTGCCCCCGGGCCGGACTGATGACGGGCTGTGGAGGCAGGGCGCTTCCAGGTCTGACCCAGTCACCGAAAGTGGCCTGGGCCAGGGCAAAACCCGTCTCGGGCGTAATGGCACCTGTGAGTACAAGGGTCGCATTGTCGGGTCTGAAATAGGTCTGGTGAATGCGGCGCAGATCCTCTGGCGAGATCACTTTCAGGGAGGCTGGTGTCCCGCCTGTTACGTGACCGAAAGGGGTGCCCGAAAACAGGACAGGCGAGGCCGCAAAACTTGTCAGGGAACCAGGTTCCTGCAGGGCCACGGAGAGTCCATCCAGTGCCTGGGCGCGTTGGCGTTCCAGTTCCTCGCCCGCATAGGCGGGATTGCGGGCGACATCTGCCATCAGGGCCATGGCCGGGTTCAGCATGCCGGGCATGACATTCAGGGTCACGGATGCCGATTCCTGGCCGCCGGATGACCTCAATATGGCTCCCATGGATTCGGTAGCCCCGGCGATGGCCTGTGCGCTCCGGGTGCGGGTGCCCTCGGTCAGCATGCCGGCTGCAAGGCTGGCTGTCCCGGCCTTGCCTGCAGGATCAGCCCAGGCCCCGGTGCGAACCGTCAGGTCAACCGTGACCAGCGGCAGGTCGGAGGACTGTGCGACAATCACCCGAAGGCCGTTATCCAGTGTTCGCTCAACAGGTTTTGGAAGGACTGCCGCAACGGGTGAGCTGATTGCAGGGGGGGCCTTCCGCTCGCCTTCAGGGGCCAGGCTGCTGACGGGACCGTGATAGGTAACAGAAGCAACTTTCGGAGCCGACTGATCCTCATCCACCGGGCCCTTGGGCCTGGCACTTTCGGCCTGATAGCGGATGGTCATACGGCGATCGTCGACCAGGTATTTCCGTGCGACCCTCTGGACATCTGCTGCCGTAACGGCCTGGAGGGCGGCCAGGGCGCGATTGGCCTGACCGGCATCACCTTCGGTGCGGAAGGCATAGCCCAGGGCAAAAGCTCGGCCGTCGATGGTTTCGCGCTCCCTCAGCTTGCTGGAAACCAGTTCGGCCTTGGCCTCTGACAGTTCAGCCTCAGTTGGCGGCGCATCCCGCAACCGTCTGATCTGCGCCAGAAGTGCTGTCTCTCCCTCTGCTATGGAATGCCCCGATGCCATGATCGACCCGACCATGAACATGCCGGTCTGCTGAGGCAGGTCGGCGTTCGAGAAAATCTCGGCCGAGATCTGCTGGTCGTAGACCAGACTGTCATAGAGCCGTGATGACTTGCCCGAGGACAGGATGGCATCCAGCATCCGGAGGGCCGGGGCATCCGGATCAGATGCACTGGCCCCCAGCCAGGTCATGGCGACTGCGGGGAGCGGGACGTTGGGACCATAGCCGTCATAGACCCCGGGAGCTGTCCTCGGCGGCTCGATGGCACTTACGCGCTGGATGGCAGCGGTCGGGTTTTGAAGCGGGGCCAGATACTGGTCAATCCAGCCTTGAAGCTGCTTTTCGTCAAAGTTTCCAACCACCACAAGGGCAACATTGTCCGGTCGGTAATAGGCATTGTGGAAGGCCTGGACATCATCAAGCGTGGCGGCGTCCAGGTCTTCGATCGAACCGATTCCGGGGCGTCGGTAGGGGTGAACCCTGTAGGTTGCCTTTGGCAGATAGAGGGCGAAGAGGCGACCATAGGGGTTGGAGAGAACCCGCTGGCGCAGCTCTTCCTTGACCACATCGCGCTCGGATCTGAAATTCGCGTCGTCCACCACCAGCGATCCAAGTCTCTGGGATTCCACCCAGATCAGTCGCTCCAGATGATTGGCCGGAACGACTTCGTAATAGTTGGTGAAGTCATCCCAGGTCGACGCATTGTTCAGGCCACCCACATCCTCGGTGAACCGGTCCAGGCTTTCTGCGGGCAGATCACGGGTCGCCTTGAACATCATGTGTTCAAACAGGTGGGCGAACCCGGAGCGTCCCAGGGGATCATCCTTGGATCCGACACCGTACCACATCTGGACGGTCACATTCGGCGTCGACGGATCCCTGGAGGCGAGAACCCGCATGCCATTGGCCAGGGTCCGCTCGGAATAGGCGATAGGCGGAATCCTGTCCGTCTTTGGCGGAGCCGCCAGGACAGCGGTGCTGAGCAGGGAAGCTGCCAGGGCAGCGACGATCCGGATGAAGCGCATGCGGTGTGTCCAAAGGTAGAGATCGCCCCAGCCTATCATGCAAGCTGCATCGGGAGGCAAACGGCAATCCACGCTGTCAGCATCTGGCGGAGCCTGCCCGCCTCAGGGTCAGGTTTAGCCTGCCGCCCTCCGGCCAGAGCCGGGATGAGCCGGGAAGGATGCGGTCAATCCCGTGATGGGCCAGGCGTGAAGGTCCACCGAGGACGCAGACATCGCCTGATGCCAGCCGGATCGATCGGGTCGGATCGGTTCTGTTCAGGCCACCGATTCTGAAAATCCCGGTATCACCAAGGGAAACCGAAACGACTGGAAACCGGAAATCAGCTTCGTCGCGATCCTGGTGCAGGCCCATGCGTGATCCCGGACCATAGACATTGACCAGACAGGCGTCTGGCGGGACATCCGGGTCGCCCAGGCCCGACCAGAGGTCGAGCAGAAGCGGGGGAATGTCGGGCCAGGGATTTCCTGTCTCCGGATGCCGGTCCTGATATCGATACCCCTCAGGGCCGGTGCACCACCCGAGGGGCCCGAGGTTGGACATCTCAACGCTCATCGGTTTCCCGCCCGGAGTGACGGGGCGGTAGAGCGGTGCCACTGTCAGCCGTTCCCGGATGTCAGCCACAAGCGCGGTCTGCACCTCCAGCTTCAGATGGTGGGGAAAAATCCTGAAACCGTCCGTCGCCGAATTGCCCATGGTGGGTCATGATTAGCACATGAGCGAAACGCAGCGCATGCCCCCCTGCACCAAGCGGAAACTGACACCTGGCGAGGTCGAACTTGCCGGGCGTGTGTTTGGCGCGGGGCTGGATGCCCGCAAGGTCCATATCCTTGCCCTGCCGGTCTGGAACCGCGCGTTCGTGGCGGGATCCCGGCTGATTGCTTGGCCCGCCGGCTCCGCCGTCTGTGATTTTTCAGTCGCTTCCCTGCACCAGCGCAGTGTCTTTGTGCATGAACTCACCCACGTCTGGCAGGCGCAATCGGGCGTGAACCTGATTCTTGCCAAGTTGCGGGCGGGGGATGGCCGCAAGGCTTATGCCTATGATCTGTCCACACCCTGCGAATTCGGTGGCCTGAATATCGAACAGCAAGCCATGATTGTTCAGCACGCCTATCTTGCGGCCCACGGAGCCGAAACTCCCTTTGAATCCAGTGCATATTCTGGCGTCCTGGCGGCCTTGCCGGGATCAATTCTTTCAAATCCACATCAGGTTTAGGGACATTTCCCCTTGCGGCGGCGGCTTTCGGCCCCATATCGCGACTCGACGGCGGGCGGCTCACAGGCTAACCGCCCGAGACCCTGATCGAACCGGGGGCCATGACGAAAAATGGAGCGCTTGATTTCAAGGCTCTGCAACGGATGGTCCGCCTCAATGGAGCGAATAGAGACTCAATCATGAGCAAGATTATCGGCATCGACCTCGGCACGACGAATTCGTGCGTCGCCATCATGGACGGCAAGACGCCCAAGGTCATTGAAAACGCCGAGGGCGTCCGGACGACTCCCTCCGTCGTGGCCTTCCTGGAAGACGGCGAGCGGCTCGTCGGGCAGCCTGCCAAGCGGCAGGCCGTGACCAATCCTGCCAACACGCTGTTCGCCATCAAGCGCCTGATCGGCCGCAATGCGAATGACCCGCTGGTAGAAAAAGACCGCGGTATGGTGCCTTACGACATCGTCAAGGGCCCCAATGGCGACGCCTGGGTCAGGGCCCAGGGCAAGGACTATTCGCCCCAGCAGGTGTCCGCCTTCATCCTGCAGAAGATGAAGGAAGCTGCAGAGCAGCACCTGGGCGAAAAGGTCGAGAAGGCCGTCATTACGGTGCCCGCCTATTTCAATGACGCCCAGCGTCAGGCCACCAAGGATGCAGGCAGGATTGCCGGCCTTGAGGTCCTGCGGATCATCAATGAACCGACAGCGGCGGCCCTGGCCTATGGCCTGGACAAGAACGACGGCAAGAAGATTGCGGTCTATGACCTTGGCGGCGGCACCTTTGACGTCTCCATCCTCGAGATCGGTGATGGCGTCTTTGAAGTGAAGTCGACCAATGGCGACACCTTCCTGGGTGGCGAAGACTTCGACATGCGCGTCGTGGAATTCCTGGCCGAAGAGTTCAAGAAGGAAACCGGCGTCGATCTGCGGAACGACAAGCTGGCTCTTCAGCGCCTCAAGGAAGAAGGCGAAAAGGCCAAGAAGGAACTGTCCTTCACCACCACCTATGAAGTGAACCTGCCCTTCATCTCGATGAACGCCTCGGGCCCGCTTCACCTGAACATCAAGATCTCCCGCGCCAAGCTGGAATCCCTGGTGGAAGACCTGGTCAACAAGACCATCGGCCCCTGCGAGCAGGCGCTGAAGGATGCTGGCCTCAAGAAGTCCGACATCGACGAAGTCATCCTGGTCGGCGGCATGACCCGCATGCCAAAGGTCGTGGAAATCGTGAAGGCCTTCTTCGGTCGCGAACCCCACACCGGCGTGAACCCCGATGAAGTCGTGGCCCTGGGTGCTGCAGTCCAGGCCGGCGTGCTGCAAGGGGACGTCAAGGACGTCCTGCTGCTGGATGTGACCCCGCTGACCCTGGGCATCGAAACCCTGGGCGGTGTGTTCACGCCCCTGATCGAGCGCAATACCACCATCCCGACCAAGCGGTCCCAGACCTTCTCCACAGCCGACGACAACCAGTCGGCCGTGACCATCCGGGTCTTCCAGGGCGAGCGCCCCATGGCCCATGACAACAAGATCCTGGGTCAGTTCGATCTTGTCGGCATTCCGCCGGCACCCCGGGGCGTGCCCCAGGTCGAGGTCACCTTTGATATCGACGCCAACGGCATCGTCAATGTGTCGGCTCGCGACAAGGCAACCTCGAAAGAGCAGTCGATCCGTATCCAGGCCAATGGTGGTCTCTCTGACGCCGACATCGAGGCCATGGTCCGCGAAGCCGAGGCCAACAAGGCGGATGACGAAAAGCGCAAGGCGGTCGTCGAGGCCAAGAACCATGGCGAAGCCCTGGTCCATTCGACCGAAAAGGCCATGAGCGAGCATGGCGACAAGGTCGGCCAGGTCGAGAAGGATGCGATCACAGCAGCCATTGCCGATCTGAAATCGGCACTGGAAGGCGATGACGCCGACGCGATCGCCGCCAGGACCCAGACCCTGGCCCAGGCTTCCATGAAGCTTGGTGAAGCCATGTATGCGGCCCAACAGGGTGGCGGTGAAGGAGACGGCGCAGAGAGCGGCGCAGATGATGTTGTCGATGCCGAGTTCGAAGAAGTCAGCGACGACGACAAGAAGCCGGCCTGATGGCTGCGGGCCGCGGCGGTTCTCCGTCGCGGCCTGTTTTCTGTTCCCGGACCCTGTCCGTGGTTGTGGGGCCGTCGAAAATCCCCCACCCTGACCCCTGAAATCCTCAGAGACCTGATCTTCAATGCGGGACTATTACGAAATCCTGGGTGTGGCGCGCGACGTCGATGACGCAGCGCTGAAATCCGCCTTTCGCAAGCTCGCCATGGAGCACCATCCCGACCGCAATGCGGGCAATCCGGACTCCGAAGCCAAGTTCAAGGAAATCAACGAAGCCTATTCCATCCTGTCCGATGCCCAGAAGCGGGCAGCCTATGACCGGTTCGGCCATGCGGGCGTGAACGGGCAGGGCGGTGGCGGCGGCGGCGCAGGATTTGGCGACGTCAATGACATGTTCTCCGAAGTCTTTGGCGATGTATTCGGCGACATGTTCGGCGGGCGTCAGCGTCGCAGTGGCCCGGCCCGGGGCCAGGACCTGCGCTATGATCTCGAAATAACGCTTGAACAGGCCTATGCCGGGTCCGAAGTCGAAATCGTCGTCCCGGCCTCCATGACCTGCGAGAGCTGCGAAGGCTCCGGAGCCAAGCCTGGCACCAGTCCAACGGCCTGCGGAACCTGCGGTGGTGCCGGGCGTGTCCGGGCCAGCCAGGGCTTCTTCTCCATCGAGCGCGCCTGTCCGCGATGTGGTGGAGCGGGGCGGGTGATTGCAGATCCCTGCACAAGCTGTCGGGGACATGGCCAGGTCCGCAAGGAACGCACCCTTCAGGTCCGGATTCCGGCCGGCGTCGATGACGGGTCACGGATCCGTCTGGCAGGCGAGGGCGACGCCGGGGCCCGGGGTGGCCCGCGCGGCGACCTCTACATCTTCCTTTCGGTTTCGCCCCACGACCTCTTCGACCGTGACGGCCTGGACCTGCTGTGCACGGTGCCTGTTCCCATGACCGTAGCGGTGCTGGGCGGTGATATCGACGCCCCCTGCCTGATGGGCGGTGACAATTGCGACGGCACCAGCAGGGTCCTGGTCAAGGTTCCGGAAGGCACCCAGACCGGCAAGACAGTCCGCCTGAAGGGCAAGGGCATGCCTTCGCTCCGGTCCCGGGAGCGTGGCGACCTGGTTGTCGAACTGTTCGTGGAAACCCCGGCCAGGCTGAATGCCCGGCAGAAGGCCCTGATGCGGGAATTTGCAGAACTTTGCGGCGACCAGCAGCACCCGAAATCGGCCAATTTCCTCGGCAAGGCCAAGCGGTTCTGGGAAGATGTCACCGGGGTCTAGCCGCCCTTGCGGGACAGTAATTTTCCGCGCGAACTTCCCGCTGGTCTGGCTATAGTCTGATCCGGATCTGCGCCCATGAACGGGCGCGACGGGTTGGGAAGGTCGTTCATGTCTCTGAAAGCGCTTGTCCTGGCGGGAAGTCTCGCCGTCTCTGTCCAGGCCCAGGCGGCAGACTATTCCAGGAGCCTGGTGCCCGGCTATTCGGATGTCGCTGCGGAATACATCCAGATCCCGGGCTATGCCGCCGCCGGTACGCCCAAAGCCCTGAACACGGCCACCTTCCTGCGCCTGCGCGCGGCGGCGGACGGAGACACGCCCAGGGCCGCCAATGCCGTCATCGTCGGTCTTCCCGGATTTTCCTCGACGCCGCCCCACTGGCTTTTCCTGGCCAGCCAGCTCGTTCACAAGGCCCAGGCCCGCGACTGTGATGGCAAGCCTTGCCGGGTTGAAGTCTGGGTGCTGCAGAGGCGCGGTGCCAACCTTGCCGAGACCACCGCCCTGACCGCGGCCCGAAAGGCCGGAAATCCGAA
>CAIYSH010000189.1 GCA_903928755.1 uncultured Alphaproteobacteria bacterium
AGCCGCCTTTTTGAGCTTCTTCTTTTCCGCCTTGGCGGCTTTTTCTGCCTTGGTTTTCTTAGGCTTTGCCGGGGCTTCGGGATCGCCAGCCGAAATCATGTCCCGGAGCAGGTCCGTAAAGGTTTCCCGCTTGCCGCCCGACAGAAGCTTGAGAAGCCGCGTATCCACAGCTGCCATTCTGGGCTGGGCTTCGATCAGCACGGCGCGCCCCTCGGCCGTCAGGCGGACGCTGTTGGCCCGGGCGTCGGTCGGGGATTTCTGACGTTCCAGCAGGCCTTTGGCAATCATCCGCGCGGCCATGTCGGCCAGGGTGGAGCGGTCAATGCCGGTCAGGGTGACGAGTTCGGTCTGGGTCAGGCCCTCGCGGCTTTCCACCGCAGACAGGACCGCGAACTGCCTCTGGGTGATGCCTGTCGGCCCAAATTCAGCCGCATAGAGATCGAGGGCGACCTGCAGGGTCCGATGCAGAAGATGACTTGGCGACCGGTCAAGCGGCCCTGCCGGTTTGATCTTACCCTTGGCCATGATGGTCCCCTGTCTGAATGACCCCGAAGATATAGCCGGAAAACGTCAGTTTAAAGACAGCCTGTCAGGCTCAGGCGTCGACGCCTGATGCGGTATCCTGGTGCGCATGTTTCATCATGACCGGGGCCTGGGTCATGGAAAACAGGACGGTCAGGATCATCAGGCCCGGAAACCGGAAGATCACCCAGGTTGAATCGGGCTGGGTGCGCCAGACGACCTCGTTGAGACCCGCCAGGGCCAGGAAGAACAGGCCATAGCGAAGGGTCAGGATCCGCCAGCCTGTATCGGTCATGGGAAAGGCCTCGCCCAGCAGCAGTTTCAGCGGCGTCTTCTTCATGGCCAGCCCACCCAGCAGCAGGAGGCCGTAAATCAGGTTCATGATGGTCGGCTTGATTTTCAGGAACCGGGCATCGTGGAAAAAGAGCGTCAGGCCCCCGAAAACCAGCCCCGCAGCGCCGGCGATCAGCGGCACGGGGGCGATCCGTCGTTCAAAGACCAGGCCGATGATGAGGCCGAGCACGGAGCCCGCGACCAGGGCCCAGGAGGCGTTCACAAGATTGCGGCCACCCAGGAAATAGGCCGCGATCCAGGCCACCAGCCCGCCGTAGTCAACGACGGCGCGGATCCATTTTCGGGCATTCAGCGACAGGGTCATCTGGCCTCCAGGCCGACGAGGGAGCGGGCGAAAGCGCGGGCGTCGAAAGGCTGGAGATCTTCGATCCCCTCGCCGACGCCAATCAGCTTGATGGGGCTGTCAGAGGCCTGGGCCACCGGCACCAGGACCCCGCCCCGGGCCGTGCCGTCCAGCTTGGTCATGACAATGCCGGAAACGCCGATCTGGTTACCGAAGATGTTTTCCTGGGCCAGGGCATTGCGGCCAACCGTGGCATCGAGGACCAGCAGGGTCTCGTGCGGCGCCTGTGGATCAAGCTTCTTGATGACCCTGATGACCTTCAGCAGCTCATCCATCAGGCCCTGCTTGTTCTGCAGGCGCCCGGCCGTGTCGATCAGGACCACGTCGAATCCTTCCGCCCTTGCCTTTTCGATGGCGTCGAAGGCCAGGCCTGCCGCGTCGGAATTGGGGGGTCGGCTGATGAAGGTCGCACCGGCCCGCTCGGCCCAGACCTTGAGCTGTTCCACCGCAGCGGCCCGGAAGGTATCTCCGGCCACTACCAGAACCCTTGCACCCCTGCCGGTCAGGTCAGCGGCGATCTTGCCCAGGGTGGTGGTCTTGCCCGATCCATTGACCCCGATGAAGAGCACCACATAGGGCCTTGGCCCTGACAGGGGGTCGAAATGTCCCTCACGTGAA
>CAIYSH010000190.1 GCA_903928755.1 uncultured Alphaproteobacteria bacterium
GTTGACAACGTGGCGGGATTTGATGCCTGAGGCTTTCTCGATGAAGGCTTCTGACGACGGGGTCAGGGCCTCGGTTGTCCCAGCCGTGATCGCTGCAGCGTGCTCGGCGTTATGGGCCTCGACATAGGCATTGAACGCGACGACCAGTTCAGCATTCGAGACCGACTGATCGGGGGTATGGAGACCGGTCGCTGCGATGACGGCTGAATACATTGGAACACTCCGCGAATTTCAATCCACAAGGACCTGGTAGAGATACCAGATAGCACCCTTCGCCGGAAAGACTGCACCTGCAGTCTGTGTCCATCTATGTGACTGCAAGGCGCATGACTATGTCGCCTTGATCCTTGCCCTGGTGTGTCCGACGCTCAGGTAATTGGCGCTCGGCGGACTGGATGGGCGCTACAACAGCAATGTCCACAGTCAGGCCCGGAATGCGGCTGAGTCCTTAGCCGTATATGTCCCTGGCATCCAGGCAACTGAGGATTTGAGCTTTGATGAGATCATCCGGCCCATTAACCTGAGACGGGCCATCTGAGGCCATGCAAGGTGGTTCCGTTTGGGAAGGCCACTGTTCCGGGGAGTCTGAAATGGAAGGTCCGGCACCCGTCGGGATCATTGAAGGCTACTATGGGGAACCATGGTCATGGGAGGCACGTGCGGCGCAGGTCTCATTCCTGCAGCCCCATGGTTTGCAGTTTTACATGTATGCCCCCAAGGCTGACGCCTTCCTGCGCAAACGCTGGCGGGAACCCCATCCTGACGACCAGTCCCAGGCCATAAGTGAGTTTGCGACGCATTGCCGGCAAAATGGGGTGCGGTTTGGAGTCGGGCTGAGCCCGTTCGAGCTCTATCGGGATTTCAGTGCCCAGGCCCAGTCTGACCTTGCGGCCAAGCTGGCGCATCTGGACAGTCTGGGCGTTGAGGACCTGGGGGTCCTGTTTGACGACATGCGGGGTGATCTTCCTGACCTGGCAGAGATCCAGATCCGTATCGTCCACTGGATTGCCGAGCGGTCATCCGCCCGCAGGATCATCCTCTGCCCGACATACTATTCGGACGACCCGGTCCTGGATCTGGGGTTTGGCCGCCGGCCGCCGGGCTATCTTGAGGCGATGGGGAAGGGGCTTGATCCGGCCATCCAGATGTTCTGGACCGGTGAGGAAGTCTGTTCCCGGGAGTACAGTGCGGCCCATCTGCAGCGGGTTGGCGACCAGATGCGTCGCAAGCCGGTTCTCTGGGACAACTACCCCGTCAATGACGGCCCCCGCATGTCGCCCTACCTCTTTGTCCGTTCGGTGACGGGGCGTCCGGCTTCGATCCGCCCCCATCTGGCGGCACACGCCGTCAATCCCGCCCTGCAGCCCGTATTGTCCCGGATCCCGTTGCTCAGTCTGTTCGAGAGCTATCAGGCGGGGGAAGACTATCAATACCTGTCGGCTTTCAGGCGTGCGACCGAAGCGGTCCTTGGGCCAGCCCTGGCCTCAGATATCCAGCGCCACCTGATGTTCCTTAATGACGTCGGACTGGAGGCTTTGGGTGAGCGGGTTACGTGGTTGCGTCAGAGATATGCCGTCCACGACCATCCCGCAGCACGGGAGGTGGTCGACTGGCTGGACGGGCGCTGGCGCATGACCCGTGAGATGATGAACCACGACTAGCGGGTATAGGCGTCAAGACGCGCCAGGTGTTGCCCGATCTCCTCCGGCGTGAGGAAGGATCCCGTAAAGCTGTTGCGGGCCAGCTGGATCAGGTCCTCCCGGCTCAGCTCCAGGGCGGTTGCGGTCTGGGTCCAGTTCTGCCCCAGATAGCCGCCGAAATAGGCTGGGTCATCGGAATTGATCGTCGCCTTGAGCCCGAGGTCGAGCATGCGCTTCAGCGGATGGACCTTCAGCTCGTCCACAACGCAAAGCTTGAGGTTCGAGAGGGGGCATACGGTCAGGGTCATGCCTTCGGCGGCCAGTCGCCCGATGAGCTTCCCGTCTTCGAGGGCACGATTGCCATGGTCTATCCGATCGACTTTCAGCAGGTCCAGGGCCTCCCAGACGTAGTCTGGTGGACCTTCCTCGCCAGCGTGGGCCACCAGCTTCAGACCGCGTTCCCGGGCCGCTGTGAAGACCTTGACGAAGCCTGAGGGCGGAAAACCCTTTTCGGAGGAATCCAGGCCGACGCCGGCTATTCGGTCCAGCCAGGGTTCTGCCATTTTCAGGGTAGCCAGGGCGGCATCTTCCGGCAGGTGACGCAGAAAACAGAGGATGAGTTTTGAGGTTATACCCAGCTCCAGCTCTGCCCAGGCCATACCCGCCAGCAGGCCGTCGACGGCAACGGAGAAAGGCAGGCCACGATCGGTATGGGTCTGGGGGTCGAAGAAGATTTCAGCATGCACCCCACCGTCGTCCGCGAGCCGCCTGAAATAGGCCATGGCCAGATCACGGAAGTCATCTTCCGTCAGCAGGACCTGGGCACCCTGATAAAAGATGTCGAGAAAATCCTGCAGGTTCGAAAAGGCGTAGGCTGCGCGGACCGCTTCGACGCTGGCAAAGGGCAGGGCGATCCTGTTGCGACGGGCCAGGTCGAACATCAATTCCGGCTCGAGGCTGCCCTCGATGTGCATGTGCAGTTCTGCCTTGGGCAGGCCGTTGATGAAGGCGTTCATGGCTTGGTCTCAGATGCTGTTGTGCGGACGAACAAAAGCCCCGGAGTTTCCCCCGGGGCTTTTGCAAAGGCTGGGAAGGGGCCTAGTTTGCCAGTTCAGGTGCAGATTTTTTCGACTTCCGGGCCGGCCGTTCAACAACGGGTGCGCCAGGTTCGCGGCCTTCTTCTTCGATCTCGAAGGCCAGCTTGCTGTCCTTGAGCACCACCTTCACATGCCCCCCCTTGACCAGGCGACCGAAGAGGATCTCGTCAGCCAGGGGCTTCTTGATGTGTTCCTGGATGACCCTTGCCAGGGGGCGGGCACCATAAAGTTCATCAAACCCGTTCTTGGCCAGCCAGTCGGCCGCTTCGTCGGAGGTTTCGATGGTGACGTGACGGTCTGCAAGCTGGGCTTCCAGCTGCATGACAAACTTCACGACAACCTGGCGGATGATGTCGGGGGTCAGGGCGCGGAACTGGACGACCGCATCAAGGCGGTTGCGGAATTCCGGGGTGAAGAGGCGTTTCAGGGCTTCATCCACCTCGTCGTCCTGCTTGCCCCGTCCAAAACCGATGGAATTGCGCTGGGCATCTGAGGCACCCGCATTGGTCGTCA
>CAIYSH010000191.1 GCA_903928755.1 uncultured Alphaproteobacteria bacterium
CGGAACATGGCCGCAGCCCGGCGGGCATCGATCAGGGCAATTTCCTGGGGGGTGGAAACGATCACGACCCCGTCGACCTTCAACTTCTGGACAAGGGTCAGCTGGATATCGCCTGTGCCCGGGGGAAGATCGACCACCAGAACATCAAGGGGCTCTGCATCCGATCCCCAGGCAACATCATTGATCATCTGCCGGACCGCCGAGGATGCCATGGGCCCGCGCCAGATCATCGGGGCCGCCTCGTCCACCAGAAACCCGATGGACATCACTTTCATGCCCCAGGCCGCCAGGGGCTGCAGCTTGCCGTCAACAAAGGCCGGATCGCCGTCCACGCCGAGCATGCGCGGTGCAGAGGGGCCGTAGACATCAGCATCCAGAATGCCGACCCGCAGCCCCTGGGCCGCAAAGGCTGCCGCCAGATTGACCGAGACGGTCGACTTTCCGACTCCCCCCTTGCCGCTCGCCACTGCAATGACGCGCTTTACATGGGGCGGGCGGTCCGCCGTGGCCGGAGGGGCCAGCTGGGCCTGGGGATCGGGGTTCATGCGAGCCCCCTTGCGAACCCGGGTCACGCCCGGGGCGGTGGGAGGCTCTGGCAGTTTGGACACGACACCGGTCTGGGCTGTCAGGACCACCTGGGCCTTGTCGACCCCTGGAAGCGCAGCAATCAAGGCTTCGGCCGCGTCGCGGACAGGCTGATACAGCGGCACATCCTCGCGGGCGACTTCCAGCATGAAGCCTGCACGCCCGGGTGCCAGAATGATCCCCCGGACCAGCCCCGCCGTGGTCAGCCCCTTGCCGGATCTGGGATCCAGAACCTGATCCAGCAGGTCGAGCAGGGTGGCGCGGTCTATGGGGGCATTCAGGGACATGGGGTGCCTTGAGACAGGAATAGGTCAGGCAACGAGATCGCGGAACGCGTCGCTGCGTGTCAGCCAGGCCGCGGCATAGGAACAGATAGGGGTGATCTTCATCCCGCCTTCCCTGGCGTGTCCGGCAATTGCGGCCATGAGCCGCCCCGAAGCCCCCGTCCCCCGAAGCTGGACCGGACTTTCCACATGATCCAGAAACAGACGGCCATCCTTGCGCCGGTAATCAGCCCAGCAGGTCTGGCCCTGCTCATCCATTTCGAAACGGGTGCCGGTATCACGAAGGTCCTGGGTCATGAGGACCATATTACGCCCGGGAGCCATCAAGGCCAGCCTCCGGTGATCATTTTCCCGGGCGCCGGACTTCGGGATCGCCTCAGACCAGTTCCACCGCCATGGCTGTGGCTTCACCACCGCCGATGCAGAGGCTGGCGACACCCTTCCGGCCGCCCCGGGCCTCAAGAGCCGCCAGCAGTGTGGCCAGGATGCGTGCACCTGACGCCCCGATGGGGTGGCCCAGGGCGCAGGCACCGCCATTGACGTTCAGCCGGGCACGATCGAGATCCAGATCCCGCTCGGCCACCATGGCCACCACGGCAAAGGCTTCATTGACCTCGAACAGGTCGACATCGGCGACCGTCCAGCCGGCCTTGGTCAGGACCTTGCGGATGGCCGGAACCGGTGCGGTTGCAAACTGACCCGGCTCCTGGGCATGGGCGGCATGAGCGACCACCCGCGCCACGACCTTCAGACCCAGGCGCTCGGCCACCGAAGCCCGGGTCATCACCAGAGCCGCCGCCCCATCCGAAATCGACGAGGCATTGGCCGCTGTGATGCCGCCATCCCGGGCGAAGGCGGGCTTCAGCGTCGGAATCTTTGCAGGGTCTGCCTTCAGGGGCTGTTCGTCGGAAGATACCGTCTCGACACCCTTGCGGGAGGGGACCTCAACGGCAACGATTTCCCGGGCAAAGGCACCGGACTCCAGTGCTGCCCTGGCCCTGCTAAGCGAGGAAATGGCGTAATCATCCATCTGGCTGCGGGTGAACTGATAGGCCCGGGCGGTTTCTTCGGCGAAGGCACCCATCAGCTTGCCGGGCTCATAGGCGTCCTCGAGGCCGTCAAGATACATGGAGTCCGAAATGACATCGTGGCCGATGCGCGCCCCGCCCCTGTGCTTGGCCAGCAGGTAGGGCGCATTGGTCATGCTCTCCATGCCGCCGGCGATGATCACATCCGCCGATCCCGCGGCAAGGGCGTCATGGGCCATAATGGCTGCCTGCATGCCCGAGCCGCACATCTTGTTGACCGTTGTCGCTGCCACCGAGATCGGCAGGCCCGCGCCAAGGGCCGCCTGGCGGGCGGGGGCCTGGCCAAGTCCGCCGGGCAGGACACAGCCCATGATGATCTGGTCGGCATCCCCCGGCTTCAGCCCTGCGCGCCCGACCGCAGCCCGGACAGCTGTTGCCCCCAGATCCGTCGCCTTGACCGGCGACAGCATGCCCTGAAAAGCTCCCATAGGGGTTCGGGCATAGGCGGCGATGACGACGGGATCTGATGTGTTCATAGGGCGATCATAGTGACGTCCGAACTGTCTTGCATCCTCCTTGAGCGCAGAGGCGTATAGACAGTGAACGAAACCAACTGCGAAGGAGACCCCATGCCAAGCTTCGGTGAGCTATTTGTCACCCTGCTGTCCGGAATCGGTCAGTTGGTCGGTGTCCGTGCCGGGACCGAGGCCCCTAAATATGAGGTGGTCGAGCCAATGGGGGTCATCGAGATCCGTCACTACGGACCGAGGCTGGCGGCAGAGGCCGTCATTTCAGGTCCGGTGGAAACAGCCCGGAGTGAGGGCTTCCGGAAGGTGGCGGGGTATATCTTCGGCGGCAATACCAGCCGGGCGTCCATTGCCATGACCGCACCCGTGACCCAGGCCCAGGCGAAATCCTCGCAGTCCATCTCGATGACAGCCCCTGTCGTTCAGACCGCCGACGGTGCCGGTGCCTGGAGGATCCAGTTCATCATGCCTGCCAAATATACCCGGTCGACCCTGCCCACCCCGAACGACCCTGATGTCAGGATCGTCGATGTCCCTGCCCAGGACTATGCCGTCCTCCGCTATACGGGATCCACAAATGCCGACGGCGTCACCCGAAAGACGGCGGATCTGAGGGCGGCCCTTGCCGGAAAGGCGTGGGAAGCCAATGGCGAACCCCTGTCCTGGTTCTATGATCCGCCGTGGACCGCGCCCTTCATGCGGCGCAATGAGGTGGCGATCCCGGTGGTCAGGCGTCGGTAAAGGTCCGCTGGATGAACCCGCCGCCAAGAACACGGTCGGGAACCTCCGGATCATAGAGGACACAGGCCTGTCCTGGCGACACGGCATGCTCTGGTGACTCAAAGACCACCGCGACATCCAGGCCCTGGCTGGCAAGTCGGGCTGGAACGGGCTCGGCTGATGATCGCACCCGGGCCAGGACAGCCAGCGCGTCGTCCGCGGCAAGCCGGACATCAAGATGATCGCCCAGCCAATTGATTTCCTTGAGGACCACACCCGACGTCAACAAGGCCTCCCGAGGCCCGACCACCACCTGCCGCCTGTCAGCATCGATCCTGACCACATAGAGCGGATCGCCCACAGCCACATTCAGACCGCGCCGTTGACCGATGGTATAGCGGGTAACGCCTTCGTGGCGGCCCAGCAGGGTGCCGTTCAGGTGCACGATGTCGCCCGGTATGGCCCCCTGGGGACGGACGCGGTCAATGACGGTGGTATAGCGGCCCTCCGGGACAAAACAGATGTCCTGACTGTCAGGCTTGTCGGCAATGGCAAGGCCCAGTTCCGCAGCCGCCCGGCGGACTTCCGGCTTGGGCATGCCCCCAAGCGGGAAGCGCAGATAGGCCAGCTGTTCGGCTGTTGTGGCGAACAGGAAATAGCTTTGATCCCGGGCAGGATCGGCGGCGCGATGAAGCTGCGGCCCCCCAGTGCCGGTTTCCCGCCGGACATAGTGACCCGTGGCCATGGCGGCAGCATCAAGGTCCCGTGCCACATCCAGAAGGTCACGGAACTTGACGGTCTGGTTGCAGCGGATGCACGGCACCGGGGTCTCGCCCCGCAGATAGGCGTCAGCAAAATCCTCGATCACCTGATCGCGAAAGCGGCTTTCATAGTCCAGGACATAGTGGGGAATGCCAATGGCATCGGCCGCATTGCGGGCATCGTGAATGTCCTGGCCCGCGCAGCAGGCACCCTTTTTCTGGATCGCCACGCCGTGATCATAGAGCTGCAGCGTAACGCCCACCACATCATACCCAGCACGGGCCAGAAGGGCGGCCGTGACCGTGGAATCGACCCCCCCGGACATGGCGGCGACAACCCGTGCGCCCTGGGGTAGGCCTACGGCCCTGCGGGCGGCCTCGACGGCGGCATCTGTGAAAGCGGCACTCATCCCCGTCATGTAGCGTTTCAGCCGCGACTTTGCGAGGGTACCGCTATTTCAGATAGTTCAGGAGGGACGAGTCCTGCAGGATCCGGAAGGCCTGGGCCGCCGCCTGCATGGATTGCTGGGCCAGGTTGAGCCGTGTCGACGCCTCTGCCAGATTCACATCGGTCGTATCGCTGAGTATGCCCTGCACGGTGATCTGCTGGGCGTCGATACCCTTCTGGACAGAGTCGACCCGGGCCTGATTGTTGCCATTCTGCGCTGCTGAGGTGGTCAGGCTTGTATGCACGCCGGTCCAGGTGGCCAGCTGCCCCTCAAGAAACGTCCGCTGCGCCGCCGTCAGGGTACCGCTGAACGGACCGTTTGCCCCTTGATGGAAGGCCTCAAGCGACTGGTAGGCGGTCATCATGCTGGTTCCCAGCTGGTCTGCCAGCATCCCAGTCGAAATGGTGGTGGAATCGTCCAGCTTGGCCTGGGTCACATAGGTATCATTGTGAAACTGGTTTGCGATCAAGGCTGGCGGCACGGTGAGATCGCTGAGCTGGGTTGCCGACACGGGCAGGGTGTTCACCTGCCCCCCTGCGAACAGATACTTGCCGTCATATTCGGCATTCAGACCACCGACGGCATTGCCGAACTGCGCCTGAAGGTCCTGGATCAGGGTCATGGCACTGTCTGTAGCCAAGGCGTTGGCGATGGCCTGGCGGGTCGCGTCGGCCGCATCTGCAACCCGGTTGAGCGCCAGATCCTGAATCTGCAGCCGGTTGGCGACGACCTTGTTCTGATCGGTATAGGCGGTCTGTCTTGCATCAACGGTCTGCATGGCCGTCAGCACCTCAGCCTTGGCGGCATAGTCCTTGAGGTTGATACCGATCTTGCCCGAGGCAACCTGGTTGCCAGCCTCGACCTGACGCTGCTGGGCACCCTGGATATTGGCGAGGATGGCGCTGTAGCTGCCAGGAGATGAAATGCGGTTCATGTCAGCTATCCTCAGACGATATTATTCAGGACGTCGAACAGTTCTTTGGTCGCCTGGATCATCCGCGCCGAAGCGTTAAACGCCTGCTGGTATGTCGTAAGACGAATGAGCTCCTCGTCGAGATTGACGCTCTCGACGGACTGCATGCGCGAGGTGGCCTCGGCGACGACGGCCGTGGATGATTGTTTCTGCACATCAGCGTTCTGAGCCAGGCGGCCAATCCCGCCGCCAAACTGGGCAGCATAGGTATTTACGGTGGTTGCAAGACTGCCGAGGGTTCCCGCCGCACCAAAGTGGGTCATCACCGCCCCGGCCGTGGCCAGCCCCCGCGCTCCACTGCCGTCACCCGGCCGGATGGCAGGCTGGGTCGCCGCCACGGTCAGGTCGAGCTTGTTGAGGGACAACCGGGTGGGATCGGCAACAATGCTCGCCGAAACGGTTAGCCGTGAGCCCCGCGAAGCGCGTTCAGCAGCCCCAAGACCAAACAGTTCGCTGGCCGAGGGGCCTCCCGCGCCCCTGGCCGTCTGGTCGCCGATGACAGAGACGCTGACCGACAGGGAGTTATTGCTGGTGAAGCTCATCCTGCCATTGCCATCCAGGGCGAAACTGCCGAACAGCCCGACCCCGCTGGCATTGGCGTTCAGGGAATTCAGCAAGTCCTGCATGGTCGTCGCGGCCGGAACTGCGACCGTGACATCCTTGATGGGTCGGCCATCTTCCTGGGCGATGCGCAGGCTGATCGTCTGGCCAGCCGTGAAACCGTGAGCATCTGCAGTGGTCATCCCGGTATCGTAGTTGGTAATGCCTGACGGTTTCACGAGGTCATTGAGCCCGAAAAACTGCGAGAAGCCCTGCCCTGCCTTCCGTGCTGTGCCCGTATCAAAGGCCAGGCCGTTTCCCCCCGTCGCATTGAGGGTCAAGCCGCGATTGCTGAAGGTCGCCGAGCCTGAAGCCCCAAGAGCTGTATTCAGATCCGCCAGAAAGCTTGAGGCGGTGAAAGCCGTTCCTGCCGCACCATTGACGCTGAAGGTTCCTGCAGTGAAGTCGATGGCGATGGTCTTCTGCACGACACCGGCAGCATTGGTAATCGCCAGGGTGGTGGTACCGGAAAAATTGGCGACGGCGGTCGGAAGATCCAGACCGGTATCACGCCCCGTCATCGTCGCAGGTGGCGGAACCCTTGCGGCACTGTTGTGCGCTGCGTTCAGCTGGGCGGCAACCTGGTTGGCGAACTCACCCAACTGATCTGTTATTCCCGGCAGGATGTCGTCGTGCAGATCCAGAAGCCCGCGCAGTTCGCCACTGTTAATGCCAATGGCCTGCGGATTGCCCAGACCATCCCCTGACATGGCCGTGATGTATCCGGGAGCCCCCTCCGTCTGGTTATAGGACAGCCGCGCGGCACCCGTCGGCGATCCAGTCAGGGCATAGCCTTCGGCGCTGCGAACAATAACGCCCCCCGTGCTGATCGGCTGCACCTGGACATCCATCATGGTCGACAACTGGTCTATCAGCCCCTTCTGCAGGTTTTCAGCTCCGGTGGGATCACCTGCCAAAACAGTCGACCTGCTGATATCGGCGTTCAGACGATCGATCTGGGACAGGAGATCATTGATCTTCGCAATATCGCCAGATACCTGAGCTGACATCGTCTTACGGATCTCAGCGACCTGATCATTGATGCGGGTCGTCTCGCTCAGAAAGTCCTGGACACCCGTAACAGCCTGGCCACGCAGGACGGACGAGGTCGGGTCGTTGGCTGTGGCTGAAAAAGCTGACCAGACCTTATCGAGCCGGGAGAAATAACCACTCGTGGTCGATGGATCGCCGAAGAGTGATTGTGCCGTATCCAGATAGCTTGAGACCACACTCCACTTGCCATTGTCTGAGGTCGCTGTGGTGGCGGCCTTTTCCAGATAGCTGTCGGTAACCCGGCGAATGGCGGAGACACTGACCCCCGTACCTGCCCCCCCGGCGACAAGTTGCTGTTGCTCGAGAACCTTGCGGACATAACCCGGTGTGTTGACGTTGGAGACGTTATCGGACGTCGTCCTCAGCCCGATCTGGGCCGCCATCAGTCCCGAGGCGGCGCTTCTCAAGGTTGCGTTCAGCGACACGTTTCAGACCTCCAACCGGCAAGCCTTGCGCAGTAGCGGCGAATTCTGCCGGGGTATTCAGAAGAACACCCGCGCGAGGGACCGGATTTATCCCAGATAATTCAATGACTCTGCTGAACTGACAGCGGAGGCACCCCTTCCTGTGTCGCAAGACAGATGCCAGATCTCTGACCAGGTACCCGGAAAGCCACCATTCCTGCACCCAGTCCCCCAAGTGGATGCAGTCCTGCCCCACCGAACGGGGGCCATGGCATAGGCTGAGGAACAGGCAAAAACAGGTCCAGGGCGGCAGGACCGACCTATCTGGCCTGCCTCCCGGCAAATTCCGCCATGGCCAGGTCACAGTCGATACAACCGCTGAAATTCCATAATTTTGATATTTTTCAGCTACTTACAAGATTTTCCGAACTTGGCGCGGACGTTGCGAGGGTTTGAGGGAAGTTCGGGCGCACTCCGCCTCCGACATCACAGGGCCCGGCCGCAAGGACGGGATTTGAATGACCGCCGGCCTCGCCACCGCCGCATTGCCGATCATGACGCAGGGTTCCCTGCCGTCTGCGGCGATCGGCATGTCGCCTCCGTCTGACGCGACGATGGGAGAAGGCTTTGGTGCGCACCTGGCAAGGGCGATCGGAGCCGACGCGATAGTCAAGAGCCCTGACTCAAGGTCAGCGCAGAACCTGTCCGAAGCCAAAGCCATTGCAGCGCAGGTGCCGGATGCCCAGGCTGTTGAAACCCTGATTGAACCCTCCGTTCGCCACTCAGGGCTTGACCTCTCCGATGCCTTTTTGGCCAGGCCCGACGTCAATGTGGCAAAAGAAGATCCCGCAGGACTGATCCTCCCGTCTTCGGGGACAGATGCCGCAACCGGGGCTCTGACCCAGGCGGCAACCCTCCTGGCCTTACAGGTTCAGGCAGAGGCCCAGGTAAGACTCAGCTCCAACGCCATTACCCTTCCACCCGCCTCCGATGACCTTACCCAGACGGCGCATACGTCCGATGCAAGAACACCAGGTCAGTCCGGACCCCGCCTCCCGGGGCAAGGCGTATTCTCCCGGCACTTGAAGGCCGGGGTCGGGACTGCACAGCCAATCCTGGCATCCAGACAGGATCTGACGGCTGACCCCGGCGTTTCCGGGCACGACCTGGCGGTCCCCCCCCCGCCCCAGGCAGAAAACGGTTTTCAGCCACCGCCAGGTTTGCCGCATACAGCTGACAAACCCCTGACCAAGGTTGAGGCCTTTGCCACGGACAATCCGCGGACCACGGCCCCGGCTCAGACTGAGCCTGACGATTCAGCACAGGCCGGTCTGGCACAAGCTCAGCAAATGGGCTCAGCGCTGGAGAAACTTTCAGCCAGGGATACGGTATCCCGGCAAGCTTCGGCACCGACGCCAGACGCAAGGCCCATATCGAGGTCTGGTATGGCTCCGGCCTCCGGCCTCCGGCAGGCCAGCCCTGAGGATAGTCCCGCCAAGCTGGCCCCCCCAGCCAAGCCATCCCGCCATGATCGTCCGGAACAGGGCTCCACGGCCAAATCGGACCTGCCAATCCCGTCTGTCCTTCCGACATCATCTGTGTCCAGGGCTCCTGCTACGTCAATCCGTGGGGCAGAAGCACCGTCGGGCACTGTCGGGCTGCAAGGCCCGAGGACTGAGATGATGGAGGTCGCCGAGGCTCAGCCTGATCTGGCGGCTCAGGCTCAGGCTCAGGATACCCAGGGTCAGCTCGAACCGGCAAGGTTCAGCCTGCCCTTGCAGGACCTGACCGAAGTGGTCCGCGACAGGCCAGTCCGGTCAGATGAGGGCCAGAGTGCCACAGTGATCGGGGCCGGGGCGCCTGTAGTGCCTCAGGCGCAAGACGCCCGGGCAAAGGACGCACAGGTTCAGCTCGAATCGGCAAGGTTCAGCCCTCCCCTGCAGGACCTGACCGAAGTGGTCCTCGACAGGCCAGTCCGGTCAGATGAGGGCCAGAGTGCCACAGTGGTCAATGCCGGGATTACTGAAGCCGCAATGGCCGCCCAGACCCCTGGTCGCCCCGCGGCGACATTGACGGACCCAAAGCCCGTCAAAACGGACA
Organism: uncultured Alphaproteobacteria bacterium; assembly: GCA_903928755.1. Classification (GTDB taxonomy): domain Bacteria; phylum Pseudomonadota; class Alphaproteobacteria; order Caulobacterales; family Caulobacteraceae; genus Phenylobacterium. The sequence goes on from CAIYSH010000191.1 coordinate 9,485, forward strand.
TGGCATCGCTTTCCGTCCCGGTCACGGGAAGTCAGGTGCAGCACGCTTCAACCAGCGGAAAATCCGGCGGCGCGGGGTCGGACGGGGACAGGACTGAGGGCGGGTCTGACACGGCTTCGTCTCTGGCCGGGCTTGACGGGGTGACTGGCGATACCCTTGCTACGGCAGGCGATAGGCCCGTGACCGACCTCCAGCAGCCTCTGGTATCTGCCCCGGTCCACGTGGCACCGCAGACCCTGCAGACGGCCGCAGCGGCACTGACTTCAAGCCTCCGCACTGTGACCCATCTGGCCGCCCAGATCGTCGGGAAATTCGATGCGGGCACCACACGTTTTGACGTCGAACTCCACCCGCTCGACCTCGGCCGGGTTGATGTACGACTGGAAGTTGGTTCGGACGGCCAGATCACGGCCGCCATGTCCTTCGACAACCCGCAGGCTGCATCTGAAATGCGGGCCCGCTCCGCTGACCTGCATAAGGCGCTGGAAACGGCTGGCTTCAATCTGAGCGGCGGGATTTCCTTCGATGTGGCAGGCGATCGTGGGCAGGGCGGATCACGTAATTCCAGTTCCGAGCCTGGCTTCGCACAACGCAGCCGCGCCCTCGAATTGGCCACCAGCGCAGCTGCCGACCTTGCAGACGCCGCCGCCGCCAGCACGCGCATCAGCGCCTATGGCACCCGACCCGCCCGTGGCGTGGACATCAGGATCTAGTCATGCCGACAACAACAGCAGCTTCCACGACGCCCGTCGCCACAGCGACCGACACCGGCACCATCGGCAAGGCCCGCCTGGCATCGAGCTTCGATACCTTCCTCAAGCTCCTGACCTCGCAATTGAAGAATCAGGACCCCCTCTCGCCGCTGGATTCCAATCAGTTCACCCAGCAGCTGGTTCAGATGACCGGTGTCGAGCAGCAAATTTTCTCCAATGACCTGCTCAAGCAGCTGGTCTCAAATTCAGGCTCAACCGTCACCCAGGCGGTTTCCGTGATCGGCAAGGACGTCCAGGCCTCCGTGGACACCGCAGGCCTGGTGGGCGGCAAGGCGAGCTGGAACTACAAGCTTGATCGCGCCGCCACGGACGTGAAACTCGAAATCATCGACTCGAACGGCAAGGTTGTTCATGCCGAAGCCGCCTCGGACAGTGCCGCTGGCGACCATGCCATGACCTGGAACGGCAAGAACCTCTCGGGTGCCCAACTGCCCGACGGCGGGACCTATACCCTCAGAGTAACCGCCGTCGACGCCGCAAATGCTGCCGTGGCCTCGACCATATCCATCAATGGCCGGGTCACGGCCGTGGAACAATCCAACGGCACCATACTGCTCAGCGTCGGCGGGGCAAAAATCCCCTTCAAC
>CAIYSH010000192.1 GCA_903928755.1 uncultured Alphaproteobacteria bacterium
GTAGGTCAGGAAGAACTGACGCAGTTTTTCCTTTACGGCCGGATCAAGATCCTTGCGCCAGATGATCGGGTCCTCGGGCAGGCGCGGCGATGTCCAGACAACCCGCACCTTGTCGACAACCGTCGGCTGGCCCTTGGCGGCGAGCTCCTTGTCCCGCTCCCGGTTAAGCCGCATGGAGGTGGAATTGCCTGTCGCCACATCCAGGACGCCATTTGCGACGCCGAGGAGGTTGGCATTGTGATTGGCTGATTTCACCGTCTTGAAGCAGGTGTTGATATCGATCCCGTTTGGCGAAAACAGATAGGTCTTGGGTGCAAGGGTGCCTGAAGTCGACTTTGCGTCACCAATCCCGAAGTTCAGGGTCCTGTCACATTTCAGGATGTCTTCCAGGGTTGTCCTGCTTTTGGCCGGAACAATGACGACCGAGGTATAGCCATCATCGCCCGAGGGGTCGAAGGTCCTGGCAAAAACCTCGCCGCCCGCCCGGCGGACCGCTTCCAGACCCGAGAAATTGGTGAACCACCCGAAGTGGGTCTGTTTGAAGCGCAGGGCTTCCACAAGGGCGGTATAGTTTGCGCCAAAGAAGGGCACGATCTTCAGGCCGGTGGACTTCTCCATGTCAGCAATGATCGGCTTCCAGAAAGCTTCAAGGCTTGAGGCGCTTTCCGGGGCCACGATGGAGAATTTCAGGACACCTGAAGCCCCATTGTCTTCGGGCTCAGCGGGCTTGCCGCAACCGGTCAGTGTCAGGGTGCCGAGACCTGCGACAGACGCAAGGAAGCTGCGACGGGAGTATTGATCGGGGGTCATTTGGGTGCTCCTTCCCAGAAGACGTCTTCGAATTCCGGGCCGTAAATTTCAATGAGCTGTTTCTGTTCGAGGCCGGATGCCGGTCCGTCATAGACGATCTTGCCCGCCTTGAGGGCGATGACGCGGTCGCAGTAACGCAGGGCATAATCAACCTGGTGCAGGGTGACGAGCACGGTCAGGCCATCTGTCCGGTTCAGATCCCTCAGGATCTCCATGACCTTGCGTGCCGAGACCGGATCAAGCGAGGCGACGGGTTCGTCAGCCAGGATGATCTTGGCTTTCTGGACCAGGGCGCGGGCTATGGCACCCCGCTGCTGTTGACCTCCGGAAAGGGTATTCGCGCGCTGGGCCGCGTATTCCGCAACGCCGACCCTGTTCAGGGCGGCCATGGCAGCGGCCTGGGTTTCCTGCGGCCACCGACCCAGAAGCCCACTGAGGAAGGGGATCCGGCCCAATGACCCGAGCGCGACATTGGTGAACAGGCTCAGCCGGCCGACCAGGTTGAACTGCTGGAAAATGAATCCGATCCGGATCCGCGCCTCGCGCACACGGTTGGTGACTTTCCCGTCAGCCTGGATGGCAAGGCCAAAGGCCTCGATCTGACCCGCGCCCGGGTCGATGGTCTGCAGGCCGGAAATGGATCGCAGCAGTGTGGACTTGCCCGAACCCGACGGCCCGATCAGGGCGACCATCTCGCCTTTGGCCACATCAATCGACACACCATCCAGCGCCTTACGCACACCGAACGTCTTCGACGCATCACGAACGGAGAGGACCGCAGGGTCGGACATGGAGGGCGCTGAATCCCCAGAGTTTTCGCGCGCAGGGGCAAAGTCGGGACAGATCGCTCATCCCTGCAGGGGCTACATGACACAGGCTGCAGGTGGCGGTCCAGCCTGCAAGGGACAAGTCGTCAAGACTGTGTTCATTCTGCCCGGAATCAAAACACTTTACATGGGGGGGCATTGCCCTTAATTCGCACGGCTCCGGCGGACCCGATGTCCTCAAAAGCGCTGCTAACGCCGGATTGGGTTCAACAATCCGTTGGGGGTTGCGTGAGGTGCACAAGTACCATACGCCCCTGGACCTGGTCCGTGAGCGTTCACCGGAACGTCCTGTCGCACTCGTGCGTCCGGACGCGGTGGCGGTAGCGGCGCGCTGGTTCCAGGACAAGTTTCAAGGCGACGTTTTTTACGCGGTCAAGGCGAACCCTTCGCCATGGGTCATCGAGACCCTGGCCGCCAATGGCGTAGCGTCTTTCGATGTGGCCTCGATCCCCGAGATCGAACTCGTGAGCCGCCATGCGCCGGGCTCGCGCATGGCCTTCATGCATCCGGTGAAAAGCCGGGTGGCCATAACCCAGGCCTATTTCGATCATGGTGTCCGGACCTTCGCCCTCGACACGCATGAAGAGCTGGCCAAGATCGTTGATGCGACCGGAGGGGCCAAGGATCTGAACCTCATGGTGCGTCTGGCCGTGGCAGCCGAGGGCGCAGCCTATTCCCTGTCTGGCAAGTTCGGGATCGAAGCCCATCACGCTCCAGCCCTTTTGCTGGCCGCCCGTCGGGCGACCCAGGAACTGATGGGTGTCTCCTTCCATGTTGGCAGCCAGTGCATGCGTCCTACCGCCTATCAGGCGGCCATGACCCAGGCCTCCCGCGCCCTGGTGCGTGCGGGCGTGTTTGCCGATGTCGTGGATGTGGGCGGCGGTTTCCCTTCGGTCTATCCGGGCATGGTGCCTCCAGCCCTCGATGACTATGTGGACTCCATCCAGCGCGGCTTCTCGGAAATGATGGTTCACGAGACCACCGAGCTCTGGTGTGAACCGGGGCGCGCTCTGGTGGCCGAGTCGTCATCCCTGCTGTGCAAGGTTGACCTGCGCAAGGGCGATGCCCTCTATCTTAATGACGGGTCCTACGGCTCCCTGTTTGATGCCGCGCATTCCAAGTGGCCCTTCCCGGTCAAGCTGCTGCGCCGGGTGGGTGACAAGGCCGTCGAAGTCGAAGGGGGGCTGAAACCCTTCCGGTTCTATGGGCCGACCTGCGATTCCATCGACCATATGCCAGGACCCTTCTGGTTGCCCGAAGACGTCCGCGAGGGCGACTATGTGGAAATCGGCATGATCGGTGCCTATGGCGTGGCCATGAACACCCGGTTCAACGGCTATGGCGACAATGAAACCGTTCAGGTGGACGACGCGCCAATGGGCTCGATGTTCGGACTGGCCCGCCGGTCGATCCCGGTGCCCCGTCAGGACAGCCAGAACGTCGTCAAGCTGTCGCGGGCCCGTGGCAAGAAGCGCCGCCGGAGGTAAGGCCGGAATTCTGAATTCAGGCGCGGCCGGTCGCTCCGTCCCGGTCGCGCTTTTTCTATGGGACGGGCGCTCAAGCTCTTGGAACAGGAATTAAAGAGAATGAACGCTGACGTTTCGGCGACCAACCGCAAGGCCGAACTGCTGGCCAATACGGTCGAGCATGTCGCCATCGACCAGTATGACGCCCGGCCGATCATCGACGCCATGCGCAAGATGAGCTTCACCAGCCGCGACACGGCCCGCGCCGCCGATATCTGGTCCATGTCCCTGGAAGATCCGACCTGCTCCACCTGGTTGACCCTGGCGGGTTCCACCAGCGCCGGCGGCTGTATGCACATCTACCGCGACATGGTGAAATACGGCATGATCGACACCATCGTGGCCACCGGCGCCTCGATCGTCGACATGGATTTCTTCGAGGCCCTTGGTTTCAAGCACTATCAGGCCCAGTCCAATGTGGACGACCGCGACCTGCGCGACCTCTATATCGACAGGATCTACGACACCTATATCGACGAAGAAGAACTCCAGAACTGCGACGGCACCATCTACGCCCTGTGCGAAATGCTGGAGCCGCGTCCCTATTCCAGCCGCGAATTCATCTGGGAAATGGGCAAGTGGCTGGCCGCCGGCAATGCGAA
>CAIYSH010000193.1 GCA_903928755.1 uncultured Alphaproteobacteria bacterium
ATTGTAAACCCGCATTGTAAACCCCCGAACCGGGCATTGATTTAATTGCACAATTCGGGGGAAATGGTAGGCCGGGTGGGGATCGAACCCACGACCACTCGATTAAAAGTCGGGTGCTCTACCGCTGAGCTACCGGCCCTTGGCGCGATGCATCAACTGCACCGGGCGAAGCGGCGCGGACCATAGGGCCCGCACCCTGCCGGGGCAAGTGTCTGAGGGAAAACATCCAAGACTGCCTCTTTACCGGGTTTCACAGGCGCGGCGCTGCGGGCTAAGGTCATGCATGTCCAGCCGACGCCTGATGATCTGCGCACTTCTTGTCCTGGGTGGCTGTATGACGGCCCCTCTGGACGGGTCACCCCGGGTGCAGACTGCGGCCCAGGCACGGCGGGCTGACCTGCCCAATGCGGTCGCCGCGCCGCTGCGGGATCTGAATATCCTGCAGTCCACGATACCCGATACCCTGCTGGCAGCCGTTCATGCGCCCTATGGCCGACCTCCAACCCTTACCTGTGAATGGCTGGTCGCCGAAATCCTTCCCCTCAACGGCGCCCTCGGCCCGGATCTGGAAGAAGCCAGAATCGATGATCACACCCTGGGAGAGCGGGCATCAGAAGCCATGCTCGGGGCCATTGCTGGCGCGGCCTCCGATACCCTGCCCTTGAACTCCTGGATCCGGGAGATCTCAGGATCCAACCGGCATGACAAACTGATCTCCGCCGCCATCACCGCGGGGCAGATCCGGCGCGCCTATCTGAAAGGCCTGGGAGAGTCCCGGGGCTGCGCGCCACCGGCCCGGCCCAATCATCCCTGATCTATCGGGTCTGGCGGTCGCGAAAATCCTTGATGAAGGCCGTAAATCGTCCTTCGGAAATCGCCGCCCGCATGGCTGCCGTCAGGGCCTGGAAGAAGGCGATATTGTGCCAGGACAGCAGGACCTGGCTGAGGATTTCTTCGGATTTCACCAAATGGTGCAGATAGGCCTTGGAATACTGGCTGGAGGCCGGGCAGTCGGAGGTCGGATCCAGGGGCGTGTCGTCTTCTGCGAACCGGGCATTCTTCAGATTTACGGAACCCTCCCAGGTCCAGGCCTGACCGTGGCGGCCGGACCTTGTGGGCAGGACACAGTCGAACATGTCAACGCCCCGGGCAACCGCCTCAACAAGATCGATGGGCTTGCCCACACCCATCAGATAGCGCGGCCGGTCGACCGGCAACATGGCGGGGGCATAGTCCAGGACGTCACACATCGCCGCGTGTCCCTCGCCAACGGCCAGCCCGCCCAGGGCATAGCCGTCGAAACCCGTCTCGACCAGCCGGTCGGCCGACTCCTGACGAAGGGCCTTGAAGGTTGACCCCTGCTGGATCCCGAAAAGGGCCTGGGCCGGGCGATCCCCGAAGGCTGCCTTGGATCTTGCCCCCCACCGGGCGGAAAGCTGCATGGCCGCTTCCGCAGCTGGCGCTTCCGCTGGCCAGGCGACGCACTGGTCCAGTTGCATGACAATATCCGAGCCCAGATGCTCGGCCTGAATTTCGATGGAGCGTTCCGGAGTCATGATGTGCCGGGAACCATCTATGTGGCTCTGGAAGGCCACAGCCTCCTCGGTCACCTTGGCAATCTTGGACAGGGACATGACCTGGAAGCCGCCAGAGTCCGTGAGGATCGGCTTTTCCCAGCGCATGAACCTGTGCAGCCCCCCCAGACGGGCCACACGCTCTGCGCCGGGACGCAGCATCAGGTGGTAGGTATTTCCCAGAATGATGTCGGCCCCCGTGGACGCAACCTGATCCACGGTGAGGGCCTTGACGGTCGCCGCGGTGCCAACCGGCATGAAGGCGGGCGTCCGGATATCCCCGCGAGCGGTCTTGAGCACGCCGGTTCTGGCAGCCCCGTCAGTTGCCGCGATTTCAAACGGAAAGGCTGTCATCGCCTAGGCCCTCCAGAGCAGGCTTGAGTCGCCATAGGAATAAAAGCGATAGCCCGTATCGATGGCGTGCCGATAGGCGTTGTGCATGACCTCCTGGCCGGCCAAGGCGCTGACCAGCATGAACAGGGTCGATTTCGGCAGGTGGAAGTTGGTCATCAGACCGTCTGCGACGCGAAAGCGATAGCCGGGCGTGATGAAGATCGCCGTATCGCCTGCAAAAGGTCTGACCCGGCCATCCTCACAAGCCGCACTTTCCATGAGACGCAGGGACGTGGTGCCGACACAGATCACCCGTCCTCCGGCACCCTTTGCGGTATTGATGAGATCGGCGGTCGCCTGGGAAACCTCGCCATACTCGGCATGCATCCTGTGGTGTGAAATGTCCTCGACCTTCACCGGCAGGAAGGTCCCGGCGCCGACATGCAGGCGGACGAAGGCAATACGCACACCCAGGGCCTCGATCCGCGCCAGCAGATCCGGGGTGAAATGCAGACCGGCGGTTGGTGCTGCGACTGATCCGTCAGCCGCGGCATAGACGGTCTGATAATCGGTCTTGTCCCGCTGATCCTGGGTCCGCTTGGCCGCGATGTAGGGCGGAAGCGGCATGACGCCCACCTCGGCAATGGCCATATCCAGCTCGACACCCGACAGGGCGAAGACCAGAACCACCTCCCCGCCCTCCCGCTTCTCGACGATCCTGGCAGACAGGCGGTCGCCAAAGACCACGTCGTCACCAGGTGCCAGCCGCTTGCCGGGCCGCATGAATGCACTCCAGGTATCCGGTGCCAGCCTTTGGTGCAGGGTGGCCTCGGTCTTGATCCTGGACCCTCCCCTGATACGGATGCCACCCATCCGGGCCGGAATGACCCGGGTATCATTGAGCACCAGAACATCTCCAGACCGCAGCTGGCCAGGCAAGTCAGACACCTTCAGATCGGCAAGGGGCACCCCAGGCTGGACCCGCAGCAGGCGTGCGGAATCCCTGGGCTCGGCGGGGCGGAGCGCAATGGCCGTTTCAGGCAGCTGGAAATCAAAATCGGCAAGTTTCATGGGCGGTGGCGTGAAGGACATGCAAGTCGACCCGCGTCAAGCGCCCGTGCGTGCTAAAGCGCTGGGATGAGCCTGATTCAGAAAGCGATCCTCATGGGCCTGGACACGCTCGCGGTCCTGGTCGGAGCCATATGCCTTGCGGCCGCCCTGCTGGCTCAGGGCGGGCGTTTCAGTGCCCGCCTGGATCTGTTCAGCCATTTCGCCCTGATCTGGCTCTGCGGGGGACTGGCTGTCGTGATTTACAGCCTGATCACCCATGGCCTCAGAGCGGGCATGGTCTGGCTCGGCTTGGCAGCCACCGCTTCGGCCCTGGCCCTGATGATCCCGGAATACCTGCGCGCCCTGCCGGAGGAGGCACCCTCAGCCAAGGCTGGCACCGTCAAGATCATCCAGTTCAATGCATGGCGTAGAAATGCCGAGATCAAGGACGATGTCCGGTGGTTGATCTCTGAAAAACCCGACGTGATCGCCATCGAGGAGCTGACCCCTGAA
>CAIYSH010000194.1 GCA_903928755.1 uncultured Alphaproteobacteria bacterium
ATGGCCTGGCCTGCGAGGCTGAGCAGGGCCGCCAGACCGAGAAATCCGTGCAAGGATCTGATCACCGTTTTGCTCCCGATTTCCGGGGTATCTTCTGCCCCGTCCGGCGCGTTTCCGCGCACATTGCCCATAGTCTACATGCCGCTTTCCCGAAACCAAAGGGCCCTTCTCATCGACCGAAATCGTCCTAGACACAGGAAGGTTGAAAGTTGAAGATGGGGCCAATGCCGCATTGATGGCTATCCCTGTCTGTTGACGGGGCCGGGACCGGAAACGACTTGGGGATTCACGCAATGAGAACAGCTACAGCCTTGCTGATGGCCGCCTCGGTTCTGGGATTTCAGATCCTGGCGCTTCCCGCAGCTGCCGTGGCAGCCAGGCCTGCGGCCCAGAAGGCCGCCGCTTACCGTGCACCCAGGGGCCCGGACAGGGTCCATCCTGACCTCAATGGCGTCTGGCAGTCCCTGAACGGTGCAAACTGGGACCTTGAGCCCCACGCCGCACGGGCCGCCCTTCAGATGCGCCCGGGTCCGATCAGTCCCGTGCCTGCCAGGGAAGTCCTGGCCCTTGGTGCTGTCGGATCGGTGCCTGCGGGCCTGGGGGTCGTCGCGGGGGGCTCTATTCCCTACACCCCCGAGGCGAAGAAACAGCGCGACGAAAACAAGGCCGACTGGATCAACCGGGACCCGGAGATCAAGTGCTACCTGCCTGGTGTCCCAAGGGCCAATTACATGGCCTTACCCTTCCAGATATTCCAGTCCGACAAGGACATGCTGATCGCCTACGAATACGCTGGCGCTGTCCGCAACCTGTTCTTCAAGGATCCCGGCCCTGCGCCGGTCGATTCCTGGATGGGGCAATCTGTGGCGAAATGGGAAGGCGATACCCTGGTGGTGACGGTGACGGGTCAGATGGATTCGACCTGGCTTGATCGCGCAGGCAATTTTCACTCTGCGGACATGAAGGTTGTCGAGCGCTGGACCCCAACCGGGCCCGGTGTGCTGAGGTATGAGGCGGAAATTACCGACCCTTCGACCTTCACGCGTCCCTGGAAAATTGCGATGAACCTGTACAAGCGGCAGGGCGAAGATGCACAGCTGCAGCAGTTCAAGTGCGTCGAGTTTGTCGAGGAAATGATGTACGGGCAATACCGCAGACAGCCATTGAAGTAGGTCCGGGCGTTCTGACGGCTGACCGGCCCGGTCGCTGAATTATTATTTGGACGCGTTTAGAGCCCGCTGGAGGCGGAACATGACGAAACTCAATCTTGCTCCTTTCGTGTTGGGTGCTGCCCTGTTGTCGGCGGCGGTTCTGGGCGTTCAGTCCGCGCAGGCCCACCACGCCTTCGCCGCTGAATTCGATGCCAAATCCCCGGTTCTGCTGCGGGGAAAGGTCAACAAGGTCGAATGGATCAATCCACATGCCTGGGTGCACCTGATGGCCGCGGGGCCGGATGGTCAGGTTCGGGAATGGATGGTCGAAGGCGGCACACCGAATACGCTTCTGCGCTCTGGAATTGATCGCAATACCCTCAAGCCCGGCACCGAGATCATTGTCCGGGGCTATCAATCCAAGGACAAGGCCTGCGCGCCGGTCTGCAAGGCCAATGGACGCGATGTTGCCTTCCCGGACGGCCGCAAGGTGTTCATGGGCTCCTCCGGAACGGGTGCCCCCAAGGATGGTGCTGACCCGAACGACAAATAGTCGACGGTCATCAAGGGCAGAATGGCTTGATATTCGCCGACTGTCCTGCTTGCGGACCTGGGAGAGGGCGCTGACGTGATAAGGCAATTTCTGGTCTGGCTGCAGGATCAACTGGGAAAGGGTGCCGGAGATACGGCGCAGTCCTGGAGCCAGGACCTTCTGGGATCCCTGAACTTCTGGGGTCTGATCGAAGGGACGCACCTGTTATCCCTCATGCTGTTTGCCGGGACGATCCTGTTTGTTGATCTGCGGCTGCTGGGATTCACACTTCAGAGAACGCCGGTCTCGGTCGTCAGCCGTCGTATCCTGCCCCTCACCCTTGCCGGCTTTGGGCTCATGGTGGTCACGGGCTTGGCGTTATTCTATGCCAAGCCGCTGTTTTATTATCATAATATCTGGTTTCGGGCGAAGCTGCTCTTTCTGGTCCTGGCCTTGATCAATATTGTGATCTTCCACCTGCGCGCGCATCGGAACCAGGATGCGTGGGACAAGATGCCTAGGCCTCCCACCGCTACCCGGGTTCTTGCAGCCCTGTCCCTTCTCTCCTGGCTGCTGGTGATCACCATGGGTCGCTTCATGGCCTACAGCTGGTTTGATTGCGGCAAGCCCATCCCGCACTGGGTGAATGTGGTCCAGGAATGTCAGGCGTCCGAGCATGGAGCCGTAGACGCCGCAGACATTGCTGCGATCGGAGGGAAAGCCCCGTGAAGATCACGTTAGGAGAAATCTTCCCGGATCTCCGGCCCTGGGTTCAGCACCTTGACCAGGTCTGGCCCGCTTACATCATCAAGCCCCAGTTTGCTTCGTGGGAGGTTCTGCATATCCTTTCCCTGGTGGTGCTGGGCGGATCAGCCATCGTCATGAACCTGCGCCTTGCAGGGGCCGGTCTGGTGGAGGAATCGCCTTCGGAGGTCTACCGTGGACTGCGTCGCTGGCAGGATCTGGGCGTGATCGGCATTGTCGTCAGCGGCGTCCTGATCGGCATGGCCAATGCCGAGCGACTCTATGACAGCACGGCCTTTGTCGTGAAAATCATGGCCCTGATGGCCGGCATAGTCCTGACCTATGGTGCCAGTCGACCGATTGCGCGGGCTGACGGGGGCGTGAGCCTGGCGGCCCGCACCTGGTTTCTGGTCGGCGCAGGGCTCTGGCTGGCTTCGGTTGCGGTATTTGCGACAGCGGTGCTCGCCAACCCGGGTCTGTTCCATGTTCTGATGGCAGCTGCCCTGATGGTCCTCATGCTCACACGGGGCGGCGCTCGATGGGCGTTTGCCGCAGGCCTGGCAGTCCTGGTGATTGGCCAGGTCATCATCACCCACTCCATCATTCCGGCAGATGACCTTGCCCGGCTTGATCCGGCCAACAAGGTCTATGCTTGTCTGCTGGCCCTCTGGATTTCGGGAAATGCCATTCGGAACGTCATGAGACCGGTGGCCGGTGAAGCTGCCGACCGTATGTCCAGCCTTGTGGGCTATGCTTCGATCCTTGTCTGGGTCACTGCCGCTGCGGCCGGACGATGGATCGCTTTTGCATGATGCGAACGGTATCCCCGAAACTCGGACGACAGGAGTCAAAACCGTGAAACCCAGGTCCCTGATGCTGGTGGCTGCAGTCGGCTGTGTGTCGTTGCTGGCTGCTTGTGAAAAGCCCAGGTCAGTGCCTCAGCCGACTTCCGCCAGATTTGATACCAGCCTGGATATGGCTGAGTTCATGGGCCATGTCGTCGATCCGGCGGCTTTCGGTTTCTGGAAAGGGTCGGGGACCGAAGAAACGACCGCGGGCACCCGCGAACTTGCTCCGACGACCGATGAGGGATGGGAAGCGCTCGAAACCTCAGCGGCTGTCCTGATCGAAGCCGGAAACATG
>CAIYSH010000195.1 GCA_903928755.1 uncultured Alphaproteobacteria bacterium
CATCCTGGGAGGGAAGACCATGAAGGACATCGTTGTCATCGGCGGCGGCAAGATCGGTTCGGTCATTGCGGAAATGCTGGCGGACTCCGGCGATTACGCCGTCAAGGTGGTGGACCGCGCCTCTGAGGCCCTGGCTCTCCTGCCCAAACACCTCAAGGTTTCCGGCGTGGTCGCCGATGTGGCCGACCCGGCCGCCCTGGACGCCGTGCTGAAGGGCGCCTTCGCCGTCCTGTCGGCCGCCCCCTTCCACCTGACCGGCAAGGTCGCCGAGAGCGCCGCCCGCAGCGGCTGCCACTATCTGGACCTCACCGAGGATGTGGCCACCACACGCAGGGTCAAGAAGCTGGCCAAGGGCGCCAGGACCGCCTTCATCCCACAGTGCGGCCTGGCACCGGGCTTCATCTCCATCGCCGGGGCGGAAGTGGCCCGGGGCTTTGACCGGGTTGAAGAGCTGCGCCTGCGGGTCGGTGCCCTGCCCCGTTATCCGTCCAACTCGCTCGGCTATAACCTGACCTGGTCTACCGAAGGGGTGATCAACGAATACTGTGAGCCCTGCGAGGCCCTGGTGGACGGCGAGCTCAAGGAGGTGGAGGCCCTGGAGGGTCTGGAGACCTTCAGCCTGGACGGGGTGACCTATGAGGCCTTCAACACCTCCGGCGGCCTCGGCTCCCTGGCCGAGGTCCTGGCCGGCAAGGCGAAGAACCTGAACTACAAGTCCATCCGCTATCCCGGCCACTGCGCCCTGATGCGAACCCTGCTCAATGATCTCGACCTGCGCTCCCGCCGTGGCCTGCTGAAGGACGTGCTGGAGGGCGCGGTTCCCGGCACGGAACAGGATGTGGTGGTGTTCTTCGTCACCGCCTCGGGCTGGCGCAATGGCCGGTTGATGCAGGAGAGCTATGCCGGCCGGGTGCTGGGCGAACACCACGGTGCCCATGTCTGGAGCGCCATCCAGATCACCACAGCCGCCGGGATCTGCACGGTTCTGGATCTGCTGGTTCAGGGCCGCCTGCCCCAGTCGGGCTATGTGCGTCAGGAGGAGATTGCGCTCAGCGACGTCCTGGCCAACCGCTTCGGCAAGGCCTATCGCCAGCCCGGCGACGCTGCGCCTCTGGCGACCCTGGCCGCCGTCGCGTAAGACCGCGCCCTGACCTCTATCCAGCCGCCGAGATCCCCATGACCCTGCCTTCCGTTCGCGACGACGCCCTGGCGACCCTGTCCCATCTGGGCGTCAGCCTGAAAGCTCTGGACGGCGGCGACATTCCGGCCCGCTCGCCGGTGGACGGCTCGGTCCTGGCCAACCTGCGCGCCCATACGACGGCTGAGGCCAACGCCGCCGTTGAGGCCGCCCACGCAGCCTTCCTCACCTGGCGCAAGATTCCCGCCCCCCGTCGCGGCGAACTGATCCGGCTGTTTGGCGAAGAGCTGCGCGCCGCCAAGGCTGATCTGGGCCGCCTTGTGGCCCTGGAGGCCGGCAAGGTCACCTCCGAGGGCCTGGGCGAGGTCCAGGAGATGATCGACATCTGCGACTTCGCCGTCGGCCTGTCGCGGCAGCTGCACGGCCTGACCATCGCCACCGAGCGGCCTGGTCACCGGATGATGGAGACCTGGCACCCCATCGGCGTCTGCGGCGTCATCTCGGCCTTCAACTTCCCGGTAGCGGTCTGGTGCTGGAATGCGGCCCTGGCCCTTGTCTGCGGCGACCCCGTGGTCTGGAAGCCGTCGGAAAAGACCCCCCTGACCGCAGAGGCTGTCCAGTCGATCTTCCTGAAAGCCGCCGCCCGGTTTGGCGATGCCCCGGCCCATCTCAGTCAGGTCCTGCAGGGCCGGGGTGATATTGGTGCCGCCCTTGTGGCCCATCCCAAGGTCGCCGTCCTGTCGGCCACCGGCTCCACCCGCATGGGCGCGGCGGTAGCCCCTGTCCTGGCGGCGCGGTTCGCCCGGGCCATCCTCGAGCTGGGCGGCAACAATGCCGCCATTGTCGCCCCCTCGGCGGATCTTGAGCTGACCCTGCGCGGCGTCGCCTTCGCCGCCATGGGCACGGCAGGCCAGAGGTGCACCACCCTTCGCCGACTCTTCGTCCACGAGGATGTGGCCGATGCCCTGATCACGCGCCTGAAGGCCGCCTATGCCTCCGTGCCTGTGGGTGACCCCCGGGCCGAGGGCACCCTGGTCGGGCCCCTGATTGATGAAGCCGCATTCGACGCCATGCAGATCGCCCTGACCGAAGCCAAGGCGACAGGTGGTGTGGTGCATGGTGGCGAACGGGTCGACCTGCCGGGCGTCTATGTCCGACCAGCCATTGTCGAAATGCCGACCCAGACCGGCCCCATGCTGCGCGAAACCTTCGCCCCCATCCTCTACGTGGTGCGCTATCGCGACCTGGAGGACGCGATCGCCCTGCAGAACGCCACGGCGGCGGGTCTGGCCTCGTCCATCTTCACCAATGACATTCGCGAAGCCGAACTCTTCGTCAGCGATGTGGGCTCTGACTGCGGCATAGCCAATGTCAATATCGGCCCCTCCGGCGCAGAAATCGGCGGGGCCTTTGGCGGGGAAAAAGAAACCGGCGGCGGCCGCGAAGCCGGCTCCGATTCCTGGAAGGCCTATATGCGCCGGGCAACCAACACGGTGAATTACTCCCGCGACCTGCCCCTGGCCCAAGGCGTCAAGTTCGACGTCTGATCCCCCTGGGGCACGGGACGCTTCAATTTTGACACGGACACAGGCGTGAGGGGCCCTGCCCCCGCCTCGCCTACCGTCCGAACTTCTGGAACTTGATCCGGCTGGGGATCAGGCTGTCGGCGCCCAGGCGGCGCTTCTTGTCTTCTTCGTAGGCTTCGAAATTGCCTTCGAACCATTCCACATGGCTGTCGCCTTCAAAGGCCAGGATGTGGGTGCAGAGGCGGTCGAGGAACCAGCGGTCGTGGCTGATCACTACGGCGCAGCCGGCGAACTCGTCGAGGGCCTCTTCCAGGTTCTGCAGGGTCTCGATGTCCAGGTCGTTGGTCGGTTCGTCGAGCAGAATGACATTGCCGCCGGTGGTCAGGGTCTTGGCCAGGTGGACGCGGTTACGCTCACCGCCGGACAGTTGGCCGACCTTCTTCTGCTGGTCGCCACCCTTGAAATTGAACGAGCCCACATAGGAGCGGGTGTTGATCTCCCGCTTGCCGACGGTGAGGATGTCCAGCCCCTGGCTGACCTCCTGCCAGATGGTCTTGTTGGGATCCAGCGCATCGCGGCTCTGGTCCACATAGGAAAGTTTCACCGTCTCGCCCAGGCGGAAGGTGCCGCTGTCGGGCTGCTCCTGGCCGGTGATGATCCGGAACAGGGTCGACTTTCCGGCGCCATTGGGGCCGATGACCCCGACAATGCCGTTGGGCGGCAGCTTGAAGGAGAGGTTCTCGAACAAGACCTTGTCGCCATAAGCCTTGCTGAGGTTGTCGGCTTCCAGAACCACATTGCCAAGGCGCGGGCCCGGTGGAATCTGGATGGTGGCAAAGGTCTGGGCACCCCTGGCCAGCTCCTGCTCGCGGACCATTTCGTCATAGGCGGCCAGACGGGCCTTGGACTTGGCCTGGCGGGCCTTGGCGCCGGAACGGACCCATTCCAGTTCCCGGGTCATGGCGCGCTGGCGGGCCGTGCTTTCCGACTGCTCCTGGACGATCCGCTTGGTCTTCTGCTCCAGCCAGCCCGAGTAATTGCCCTCATAGGGAATGCCCTTGCCGCGGTCGAGCTCCAGGGTCCACTTGGTCACCTGATCCAGGAAGTAGCGGTCGTGGGTCACCAGGATGACGCAGCCCGGGAAGGCTTCCAGATGGTGCTGCAGCCAGGCCACGCTCTCGGCGTCCAGGTGGTTGGTCGGCTCGTCCAGCAGCAGCATGTCGGGCTTGGACAGCAGCAGGCGGGCCAAGGCCACGCGGCGCTTCTCACCACCGGAGAGGTTATCAACCTTCCAGTCGTCGGGGGGGCAGCGCAGGGCGCCCATGGCCATCTCGACCTTGGAGTCGATGTCCCAGAGGTCGCCCGCATCGATCTTCTCCTGGAGGGCGGTCATCTCCTCCATCAGCTCATCGGTGTAGTTCTCGCCCAGCTCGGCGGCGATGGCATTATAGCGATCGACGATCTGCTTTTCTTCGCACCAGGAAATGACATTGCCCCAGACGTCGAGGCTCTCGTCGAGGTGGGGCTCTTGCTCCAGATAGCCCATCTTGACGCCATCGGCGGCCTTGGCCTCACCGCTGAATTCGGTGTCGAGGCCGGCCATGATCTTGAGCAGGGTCGACTTACCCGAGCCATTGACCCCGACCACGCCGATCTTGGCGTCTGAATAGAAGGACAGCCAGATGTTCTCGAACACCTTCTTGCCACCCGGAAAGGCCTTGGTCAGGCCCTGCATCTGGAAAATGTATTGCTGCGCCATGGGGCGTCCGGCTCGCTGGTCTGGGGATGAGTGATTTGGGCTGGGAGATAGCGGTCGCGGGGCTTGAGCGCAATGTCGCGCTTCACGACGGTGCCCAGTACTACGGCGAAAGGTTCACGGTGACGGCACAAATCCGAAGCCGAAGCGTCACAAATGGCGACTAACCCACCCTTCACGTGCGGGGCTAGCCCGCCAAAAGGGGTATGACATGAAAATTGAACTCTTGGGCAGCGTCGCCGCCGCCGCTCTGACCTTGGCCATCGGGCCGGTATGGGCTGCAGACCTTGCCGCAACCGCCGCGCCCTCGACTGAAGTCGAAGAAATCGTCGTCTACGGCAAGGGCGAGAGCCGCCAGGTCCAGGAAATTCCGGTCCAGGAAATCGCCCAGGCCGCCCCCGGCACCAGCCCGATCAAGCTGGTCGAAAAACTGCCCGGCGTGAATTTCCAGTCCGCAGATGCCTTCGGCGCCTATGAGTGGTCGACCCGCATTTCGATCCGCGGCTTCAATCAGAACCAGCTCGGCTTCACCCTGGACGGCATTCCCCTGGGCGACATGAGCTATGGCAATTTCAATGGCCTTCACATCAGCCGGGCCATCGCTTCGGAAGATCTGGGCGGCGTGAAACTGGCCCAGGGTGCCGGTTCGCTGGCGACGGCTTCGACCTCGAACCTGGGCGGTGCCCTGCAGTTCGCCAGCCGCGCTCCCTCCGACACCATGGCGGCCCTGGTCTCCGCGACCTATGGCTCGAACAACACCTCGCGCATCTTCCTGCGCGGTGAGACCGGCCTGCTGCCCTCGGGCGGCAAGGCCTATATCTCCTATGCCCGCCAGCAGGCCGACAAGTGGAAAGGCCAGGGCGAGCAGAAGCAGGAGCAGATCGACTTCAAGTTCGTCCAGCCGATTGGCGACTTCACCCTGACCGGCCTCTACGACTATTCCAAACGTCGCGAGAACGACTACCAGGACCTGTCTTTCGACATGATCAAGCGCCTGGGCTACAACCTCGACAACAATACCGGCCACTGGGCAGACGCCGTCCAGATCGCAAAGGCCTACAATACCGCTTCAAACTATGCCGGCGCGACCCCCATACTGGATGGCAATGGCTGCTATACCGGGGCGGGGACCAACCCCTATCCTGGCAAGATCAAGTGCGTTGACGACAGCTATTATGACGCCTCGGGCCTTCGCGACGACCGACTCTGGGATCTCGGACTGTCCGGTCCAGTGGGCCCCCTGAAGCTTGACGGCAAGATCTATGGTCACACCAATGCCGGCCAGGGCACCTGGTACACACCCTATGTGCCCTCGCCCGCCTATGGGGTCGCGACCGCCACAACCAACAACGCACCGCTTTCGGTCCGCACGACAGAATATGCCATCAATCGCCTGGGCGCGATCGGCAACGCAACCTGGGCGCTCGGGGATCACAGCATCAGCCTCGGCGGCTGGTACGAAGAAAACCGCTTCAACCAGGCCCGGCGTTTCTACGGCCTTGACCTGGCCTCGCCGCGCTCGTCGCTGATCTTCATGTCCAGCCCGTTCTTCACCCAGTGGGAATATGCCTTCAAGACCAAGACCACCCAGGGCTATCTGGAGGACGTCTGGTCGGTAAACGACGCATTGAAGGTGAATTTCGGTTTCAAGTCCCTGCAGGTCGACGCCAGCGCCAGCACC
>CAIYSH010000196.1 GCA_903928755.1 uncultured Alphaproteobacteria bacterium
GATCCGTCTGGCCTGAAAAGGTGGGATGATGGCGGTGATGTGGGCGGCCCAGCGCAGTCGGGCGTCGTGGCGGGTTGGGCCGGCGAGACTTTCCAGATCATAGCGTCCCGGCTCGCTGCCGCGCAGCAGGCGTTTGACCAAGACCTCGTCTGTCTCCATCTCGACGACGACGATCTGCCCCAGCATGTCGGGGGTTGGCGGAGTGCGCTGGTCCTCGAAATAGATCAGGGCACCGTCATCTGCCAGGCCGCGCATGGAGTGGCCGCTGACCTGCAGGGCCACGGCGTTTTCGGTTCCACCCGGCGGAATAGGGGCGAGATCCCAGGCTTCCTGGCCGTTGGCGAAGAGGACGGTTCCGTCCGGATTGGCGCCGACCATGCCCTTCACCGGAACCATCCCGCCAGGTCCACCGACCCGCATGGGGCCTGAGGCGTCATAGAGCCATTCCGGGCGGACGTTGAAGGCCTGGGCGTAGAGCTTTGCCTTGCGGTAGGAGTAGGGGGCATTGCCATTTTCGTTGGACGCATAGGTGTTGCGGTTCCAGCCGAAGGCGTCCGCCGCTGCGGCAGCGGTGTCGAAGCCCTTTTCGGTGCGCGCATGGCGCAGGCGCTGGAAGCGATCGTCCATGGGGCATAGGACCAGACTCGGGTCTGTATGTAAACTACACTTTTTCCTTGCATGTTCACTGTATGTTCTATACAGTCTGCATCATGAAACACGACATCCTCCCTCGGCGGCCACACGTCCAAGAATACGCTGTCCTACGTCAGACTGGGACGCACCCTGATCGTGCCCAGGCAGAGTTGGGCCTGGATCGCGCCTCTGCGACCCGGCTGGAAAAGGTCTTTCGACGACGAAAGCCAGGTGGAGCCCAACAGCCGAGATTTGCACGACATGAGGCCCATGTGGCCGCAGTGATGGCCCGAGGCGGGTTCTGGAGTTTCTCCGAACGGCCGCTTGGCAAGGGCCTGTCCACTGTCTGCCTTCCCCTGACGCCCCCGAATATCTGAGGAGCCATTCCATGCCCCGACCCTATAACCCTGTGCGTCCTGAGCGGGAGCGCCTGACCCAGCTTGACCGGCAGGACCGCGCCAGATGCGAGGCGGCGGCGGTTGCTGCCGGCGTGGCGGAGAGCGCCGCCCTGTCCCGGGCCAGGGGTGCTGCCCTGGTGGCGGACATGGGGGGCCAGCGAAGGCCAGGGCCGATCAGACGCCTGACCGGTCTCGACTGGCTGGCCAGAAAAGGGCGGCTGACCCCGGCGCAGAAACGTGTGGGTGAGCGCTATGGTCAGGCCTGGCGCCGGGCCGAGGGTGCTGCACGGATCGGCTCGAGCCTGAACCTGGTTCCGGGCGCCGGGCGGGACCATGATGCCCTGTCGGCGGGAGAAGCCCGGGCTGCCAGCATGCGCCGGCTGGCCGCCTATCGCGCCCTGCTGAAAGGGCAGGGCGACATGGTGGCCGCCTGCGACCAGATCTGCGGTGCCGAGCTGACCCCCCGGGAAGCCAGCGCCAATGGCGGCATGGCCGCGCGGCTGGAGGGGGTCCTGCTGGTGGCCCTGGACCTGATGTGCGACGAGTCGGTCATGGCCGAAGTGTGATCCTGACAGGTCCGAACCCCACCAATGCCGATCAAGTCATGTTAGGGCACTCAACAATGTCACCTGTCCGAAATCTCATCCTGGTCCTTGGCGACCAGCTGACCCCGACCCTGTCCAGCCTGGCTGCCGGAGATCCCACCCAGGACCGGGTGCTGATGGCCGAACTGCAGGACGAGGCCCGCCATGTCCGGCATCACAAGAAGAAGATCGCCTTCCTGTTCTCGGCCATGCGCCATTTTGCCGATGAGCTGCGTGGACTTGGGTGGACAGTCGATTACGTCAAGCTGGACGCCGTCGACAATCGCGGCGGCTTTACAGAACAGGTTGCGGCTGCGGTCGCTGCGCTCAAGCCTCGGCAGGTCGTTGTGACCGAGGCCGGGGCGTGGCGGGTATCTGTGATGATGCAGGGCTGGGCCGAGCGGTTCAGTCTTCCGGTCATGATCCTGCCCGACGACCGTTTCCTGTGCTCACCGGCCGCGTTCCGCAGCTGGGCCGAGGGCCGGAAGCAACTGCGCATGGAATACTTCTATCGTGACATGCGCCGCCGCACCGGTCTGCTGATGGATGGCGACCAGCCGGTCGGTGGTCAGTGGAACTTTGACGCCGAAAACCGCAAACCCGCCGAGGCCAGCCTGTTCATGCCCAGGCCCCGGATCTGCCAGCCGGATGCGTTGACTGAAGAGGTGCTGGCGCTGGTGGCGGAACGGTTCGCAGATCACTTCGGCCATCTGGCCCCCTTCTGGTTTGCGGTCACCCGGGCCGATGCCGAAGCCGCGCTTGAAGCCTTCATCGATCAGGCCCTGCCGAGGTTCGGGGACTATCAGGATGCCATGTTGACGGGGCAGCCCTTCCTTTATCACGCGGTGATCGCGCAATACCTGAACTGCGGCCTGCTCGATCCCCTGGAGGTCTGCCGCAAGGTCGAGGCTGCCTGGCGCCATGGCCGTGTGCCCCTGAACGCCGCGGAGGGTTTCATCCGCCAGATCATCGGCTGGCGGGAGTATGTCCGGGGCATCTACTGGCTGAAAATGCCCGGCTATGAGGACAGCAACTTCTTTGGTCATACCCGGGCCCTGCCCAGCTTTTACTGGACGGCGGAGACCGATATGGCCTGCGTCCGGGCGGCGGTGACCCAGACCCGGGATGAGGCCTATGCCCATCACATCCAGCGGCTGATGGTGACCGGTAATTTCGCCCTGCTGGCCGGTATTGATCCCCACGCCCTGCACGAGTGGTATCTTAGCGTTTATGCCGACGCCTATGAATGGGTGGAGCTGCCCAATACGGTGGGGATGAGCCAGTTCGCCGACGGCGGCCTGCTGGCGTCGAAGCCCTATGCGGCCAGCGGGGCCTATATCAACAGGATGTCCAATTACTGTGGGTCCTGTGCCTTTGACGTGAAGCAGAGGACCGGGGCAAAGGCCTGTCCGTTCAACGCGCTCTACTGGGATTTCATCGCCCGGAACCGGGAGAAGATCGGCGGCAATCCCCGCATGGCCCAGATGGTCCGGACCTATGAAAAGTTCGCCCCGGATGAGCAGAAGCGGATTGCTGACAGTGCGGCGGAGTTCCTGGGCAGGCTGTGATGGAGAAGCGCCATACCAAGTCCAACCTGCCCCGGAAAGTCTGCCAGGCCTGCGGCAGGCCCTTTGAATGGCGGAAGAAATGGGCGCGGGACTGGGACAACGTGAAGACCTGCTCGGAGCGTTGCAAGGGTGATCTGCGGCGCAAGTCCTGACGGGGTCGGGCGTGGCGGGATTGCAGGACCTTGATCTGGCTCTGGACTCGACCCGGACCCCGGCTCTATAGGGGCGATATGCGAAGACCCGGTTCACTGAGCGGACGGTTCCCGCGGCTCGCCATGACCATGGCGATGCTGGCGGTGATGATCCGCGTGCTGATCCCAGCCGGGTTCATGGTCGCTCCGGGTCCGGATGCGGGCGGTTCGAGGATTGTCATCTGCTCAGGCCAGGGTGCCGTCGAGGTTCTGGTCGATGGTTTGGGCCATCAGACCAAGTCCCCGGCAGATCACGGCGAGGCCAGGGGTGGCGAGCATCCCTGCGCCTTTGCATCCCTGGCGACGGCACCCCTGACCTCTGATCAGGCCCTGGTATCGGCCTCGGCGGACTATGCCGATCCGGTCCAGGCCCCAGGCATTTCCGCCCAGCGCCCCGGCCTGGGACTCGCCGCGCCCCCGCCCCCCAAGACCGGCCCCCCTATCCTGCTCTGACCCTGACGGCAGGCATACCTGCCGTCACCAGCACGCGGACACCGTTCGCCTGATCGCGACGCTGCGCGCGTGTCATCCATTGCAAATCAGAGTTTTCCGGCCGCCAGAATACTGGTCGCCATGGGATCAGAACCATGAAGTCTCATATTTTCAGCACCCGCATGTTTGTGGGCATGGCTGCAGTTGTTCTCGTCAGTCCGTCCCAGGCCGAAGCTGCCGGGGTTCCTGACTCCACAGTCAGTCAGGTGGTCGTCACCGGCCGCCGGGATCAGGACACCATCGAAAATCCGCCTTCCACACGCGCGACTGTCACTGCGGAGTCCATTGCCACCACGGTGAATGCCGTCAGCGTAGAGGACACGCTGAAATACCTGCCCAGCCTTCTGGTGCGCAAACGTCATATTGGCGACAATTTCGCGCCCATCGCGACGAGAACCTCCGGACTCGGAGCCTCGGCCCGCAGCCTGATCTACGCGGACGGTGCCCTGCTGTCGGCCCTGATCGGCAACAATAACGGCAATGGCAGTCCGCGCTGGACCCTGGTCACGCCGGAGGAAATCGAACGGATCGATGTCCTCTATGGACCGTTCTCAGCCGCCTATTCCGGCAATTCCATTGGCGCGACGGTCAACATCAAGACCCGTATGCCCACCAAGCTGGACGTCCGCGTTTCGGCCCTGACGAACTATCAGGACTTCTCCCTCTACGGTACAAGTCAGTCGCTGCAGACCAATCAGCTGTCCGCCTCGGTCGGCGACAGGTTTGGCGATTTCGCTGTCCTTGGGAGCTTTACCCGAACAGACGCCCATTCCCAGCCCATCAGCTTCACCACCATCACCGGCACGACCAATCCGATCGGAGCAACTGGAGGGTATGCTGACCTCAACAAGGTAGCTCAGGCCATCAGGGTTCTCGGGGCCGGCGGGATCGAGCACCACATCCAGGACACCGCGAAGGTCAAGTTCGGCGTGGATCTGACGCCGAAAATCCATGCCAGCTACATTCTGGCCTCATGGACCGACGACACCCAGGGCGCGGTTGAAAGCTATCTGACCGACGCCGCCGGGGCCACCACCTACCGGACCGCCAATACCGGCGTCACGGCCGGCTTCAACTCGGCGGTCTATACCCGTGACGCTCGGCATTTCAGCCAGGTTCTGGACCTGCGGGGGGACGACGCGAAGCTGGACTGGCAGATCATCGGCACGCTCTATCGGTATGAGCATGACTGGCAGAACAATCCCTCGCCGGACACCGCGACGGGAACCACGGTCGCCACCGGCTTCGTCGGGACCCGAAATGACCTGCCGGGCGCCTTTGGCGGCGGGGTCGGCACGATCCAGAAGCAGGAGGGTACGGGCTGGCGCACCCTCGACGCCAGAGCGGCCCTTAAGGTCGGCCCCGGTGATCAGCACACCCTGAGCGGCGGCCTGCATATGGATGAGGAGACCCTGAATGCCAGGACCTTCACCCTCGCCAACTGGCGCGACAGCGGCTCCGCCCTGGGACAACTTAGGTCGGCGTCCCACGGAGTCACCCGGACCAAGGCCATCTGGGTCCAGGACCAACTGGCGCTCAGCCCGTCGCTCAACCTGACGGTCGGTGCCCGATATGAATGGTGGAAGGCCAGCAAGGGGTTCAACACCACCCTGTCGACAGCTGTGAATTCCACCCTTCAGCAGCCTGGCCGGAAGGATGAATTCCTCAGCCCCAAGGCATCCCTGGAGTGGCAGGTGCAGGACGGTTTGAGCCTGCGGCTTTCGGCTGGTCGCGCCTACCGGACGCCGACGGTTGGCGAACTTTATCAGACCACTTCGGTAGGAACCCTGCTGGCCAACCCCAATCCCGGTCTGCTGCCTGAACAGGCGACATCCTATGAACTTGCCCTGGAAAAGCAGTCCGACACCGGCAGTCTGCGCCTTTCTGTCTTCAGTGAGGTGGTGCGGGACGCCCTGATCTCCCAGCTGAATGTCGCAAGGAACACGACCTTCATCCAGAATGTGGACCGCACCCGGGCTGAAGGCGTGGAGCTTACCGGCAGCCGACGGGGCCTTCTGCCAAACATCGATGTGACCGGCAGCCTGACCTATGTGAACGCCGTCACCGCCAAGGACACCGCCTTCCCGGCGGCGGTAGGCAAGCTCTTGCCCAGTGTTCCACACTGGAAAGGTTCGGCCATTGTCAGATGGCGGGCGACTGACGCCCTGACCCTCTCGACCGCGGCCCGCTTCGCAAGCCGCAACTACGCCAACCTGGCCAATGACGACACGGTGGGGAACACCTATCAGGGTTTCCATCGCTATGTGGTGGTCGACGCCCGGGCGGTCTACAGGGTCAATGAGCATACCGATGTGTCAGTCGGTGTCGATAATCTCAATAATGACAAATACTTCCTCTTCCATCCCTTTCCGCAGCGCTCCTACTTCGCGCAGGTGAACTGGAAAATGTGAACGCCCCACCCGTCAAACCTCAATCCCATTCGTCTGCACCTTCCTTTTGCAAGGATACTCAATGTTAAGCGACCCCATGAAACGTCGAACCCTTCTCGGCCGCGTGGTTGCGGCATTTGCTGCAAGTCTGACAACCTCGGCCAGCACCGCACGGGCTGAGACTTCCAAGCCGCAAAAAGACAGCAAGACGCTGGTCGGCATCGTAATCTATCCAGGCTTTGAAGTTCTTGATGTCTTCGGTCCCGTCGAGATGTGGGCCAATGTTCCGGACTTCAAGGTCGTCCTGGTCGCCCAGAAGTTGGGGGCAGTGAAGTCAGCCCAAGGGGTCAGCGTCGTCGCCGACTTCGACTTTGAGACTTCGCCGTCCCTGGACGTCATGATGGTGCCTGGAGGCATTGGGACCTATTCCGAACTGGGGAATTCGATCTTCCTCGACTACCTGCGTAAGCAGGACCAGACCACCGGGTTCACGACCTCAGTTTGCACGGGCTCCGCCTTGCTGGCCAAGGCGGGACTTCTGAAGGGGCGGCGGGCCACCTCGAACAAGAAGTTCTTTTCTCTGGCGGTCAAACAGGATCCGAGCGTCACTTGGATCAAGCACGCGCGCTGGGTTGAAGACGGCAAGTTGATCACCTCATCAGGCGTTTCAGCTGGAACGGACATGGCTTTGGGGTTGGTCGCGAAGATCCATGGCAAGGACCGCGCCCGCGCCCTTGCAGACGTCCTCGAATACAAATGGAGCGACGATCCGAACCTCGATCCCTTTGCCATCCAATAATCCGACACCGACAGGCCAGGAGCATCCATGGTGTCCAAAAACAATTCGCACGTGCGCGGCAGGCCGGGTGGCCTAGCCATTTGGCCCGACTACCGGACCGTCTGGCGCTGGCATTTCTACGCCGGACTGTTCTGCATGCCCTTCGTCATCTGGCTGGCCCTGACCGGTTCGATTTATCTCTTCAAGCCCCAGATCGAGTCCTGGCTGGAACGGCCCTATGACCATCTGACCATGGCTGGTCCGGCCCAGCCCCCTTCGGCTCAGGTCAAGGCGGCGCTGGCGGCGGTGCCTGGGACCGTCCTGCGCGCCTATGAACTGCCCCAGACCCCGTCCTCGGCAGCCAGGGTCATTGTCAGCCAGGGTGTGCGTCAGGTCCGGGTTTATGTGCATCCGGATACGCTACAGGTGCTCAAGGTGCTCAATGAGGATGATCGTCTGATGCGGACGATCTTCCGGATGCATGGCGAACTGTTGCTGGGCGACCGGGGCTCCAACCTTGTTGAACTCGCGGCCAGCTGGACCATCGTCATGCTGATCACGGGGCTCTTCCTCTGGTGGCCGCGGGGTGCGGTGGGGCTTGCCGGTGTTCTCTGGCCCCGGCTGGGCGGCGGGCCACGGCAGGCCTGGCGCGACGTCCATGCGGTGACCGGCATCTGGATTTCCTTATTTGCCCTCGTCCTGCTGCTGACCGGATTGCCCTGGGCAAAGAACTGGGGCGGCTATCTCAAGGAGGTCCGCAGGCTGACCGGGACATCGGTTGCGAGCCAGGACTGGACCAATGGCCGATCCTCGGAACTTGCCCTGAGGCGCGAGCAGGATGCGGCGACCCGGGCCGCCGAAACTGACGCCCATGCCGGTCACGCCGGGATGGGGATGGCGTCCATGCCAGGCATGAGCATGGCTGTCGACCACTATGCGCCTCTGGACCTCATGGTGCCGGCCGTGACTGCCTTGCAGCTTTCGCCTCCGGTGCTCATCTCACCGCCCGGCGGGAAACAGGGCCGCTGGACAGGAAAATCCGATACCCCCAACCGTCCGCAGCGGGTTGATCTGACCCTCGACGCCAGGACCGGCAGGATTGTCACGCGCACGGACTTCGCCCAGCGACACTGGATAGACCGGATCATAGGAACCGGCGTCGCCGCGCATGAAGGTCAGCTTTTTGGCTGGATCAACCAGGCACTGGGTGTGGTGACGGCCCTGGGTCTGGTCACCCTGTCAGGGAGCGCACTGGTTCTGTGGTGGCGGCGGCGGCCAGAGGGTCAGTTGGGGGCACCTCAGGCCCTGACGGAACGCAGGGTCGGAGGCGGGCTGCTGGTCGCGGCGGGTCTTCTGTGCCTTTACCTGCCGCTGCTGACCCTGTCGGCAATTATTGTTGCTCTGTTGGAAGGTCTTGTTCTGCGTCGGATCCCGGGGCTGGCAGACTGGCTGGGCCTGCGCGCAATGCCATCCTCCAGGGCCGAGCCTTGAAGGCCCCTATTCCGCCAGCCGGTAAATGCAGTATCGGTATCAGCAACAAGAAAACCC
>CAIYSH010000197.1 GCA_903928755.1 uncultured Alphaproteobacteria bacterium
CGAAGTCGGACATGACGGCGTCCTTTTCAGCTCCTGACAACTTGCCGTGAACGAGACCAACACCAGCGCCGATCTGTGCCCGTAGCTCCGCCGCCCGGGTTTCCGCAGCCTTGAGGTCCACCAGTTCGGAATCCGAAACCAGGGGGCAGATCCAGAAGGCCTGGGCTCCTTCCTGCACCACCTGACGCAGCCGGTTCTCGACTTCACCGACCCTGGTCATGGGCACGGCACGGGTCACGACGGGGGTTCGTCCTGGCGGCTTCTCGTCAATCCGGCTGACATCCAGATCGCCATACAGGGTCAGCTCCAGGGTGCGGGGGATGGGTGTTGCCGACATGGCCAGAAGGTGGACCGCTGCGCCCTTGGCCTGGAGTTTCTGTCGCTCGGCCACACCAAATCGGTGCTGCTCGTCCACGACGGCCAGTTGAAGGTTATGGAAGGCGACATCGTTCTGGAAAAGGGCGTGGGTTCCCACGGCGACCTGGGCGACACCGGATGCCAGGTCGCCGAGTTTTTCATTTCGAGTGGCACCCTTGTCCCGACCTGTCAGCAGAATGGTTTTGATCCCCTGGGCCGCAAGCGGTCCAGCCAGGGTTTCGAAATGTTGCCGGGCGAGAATTTCAGTCGGAGCCATAAGAGCAGACTGCCCCCCGCCTGCAGCAACATCGGCCAGGGCCAGCATGGAAACCACCGTCTTGCCTGATCCGACATCGCCTTGCAGCAGTCGGCTCATCCGCTCCCCTGACTGAAGGTCGCCCCGCAGCTCGGACAAGGCCCTGATCTGCGCCCCGGTCAGCCGGAAGGGCAGGGCGGCCTCAAGGCGATCAGCCAGGGTGCTTGCCGGTATCACGATCGATGCAGAGCGCCGCCGTGACGCCTTGCGTTGGGCCATGGCCAGCTGGTGGGCAAGCAGTTCGTCATAGGCCAGCCGTCGGGCGTGAGGCGTCTGGTCTGTAAGGTCATGGTCGGTTTCCGGTGCGTGGAGCCTTGCCAGAGCCTCTTTCCAGGTCGGCAGGGCTTCCCGGGCCTTCCAGGCAGGATCGAGCCATTCGGGCAGCTCCGGGGCCTTGCTCAGGCTTTCCTGGACGAACTTGCGGACCGTCCTGGCCGGCAGACCCGCCGTTGCTGGATAGACCGGCTCGATGCCGGGGATATCGTCGACCTTATCCGGAGCAACCATGTAGTCCGGATGTGACATCTGCAGGGTCAGGCCATAGCGTTCGATCCGTCCGGAAACCCAGCGCCTTGCGCCTACCGGATGCTTGGCTTCCAGCTGGCTCGCATAGGCACCAAAAAACACAAGATCGAGGGTTCCGCTGCCGTCATAGGTCTTGATGCGCCAGGGTTGCTGTGGGCTGCGGGGCCGCACATAGGCATCGATCTCCACAAGCAGGGTTTCGACTTCGCCCTCAACCGCCTCGACAACCGTCGTCCTGCGTCGACGGATCAGGCTGTGGGGCTTCAGGAACAGGACATCCCGGACAATCGGTCCCGCCAGTTTTTCCAGCAGGGGCGCAATCCGGGCACCGACGCCTTTCAGTGTGGCGACAGGGGCAAAAAGTGGAAACAGGAGGGGTGGACGCATGAAGGCTGGCGACGGGCTCTGGTGTTCGGGGGCGACCCCCTCTATATCGACCCCTTCCTCATGTTGAACAATCTCGAGAC
>CAIYSH010000198.1 GCA_903928755.1 uncultured Alphaproteobacteria bacterium
AGCCCTGCCTGTGGCCGAGGCCATGTACATGCAGCCCTCCGGGGATACAGGAACGGGCGAGTTCCATGGGGATGGACTATTCCGGTTCACCCTGAAAAACCCGCCGCCGGTCGACGCCTTCTGGTCTCTGACCATGTATGAAATCACCGCCCAGAAGCAGCGCTTCCTGACCCGCAATCCCCTGGACCGCTATTCCATCGGCGACCGCACACCAGGGCTGAAATACAATGCCGACGGCAGCCTGGACATCTGGATTGGCCGGGCCGATCCCGGTGGCGACCGCACGGCCAACTGGCTCCCTGCGCCGACCCAGGGGCCCTATGGCCTGTCCCTGCGGGCCTATCTGCCCCGACCGGAGTTCCGCGACGGCCGCTACCGTTTGCCCCCGATTGTCGCTGCTTGACCGCAATCTCCGGAGATCAGACCATGATGAAGACTGGATTTCGCGCCCCGTTGACCACGACCCTGGCCGCCGCGCTGCTCGGCGGGCCCCTGGCGGCCCATGCCGCCGGTGCTTCCGCAAAGTCGGACTTCAAGCCCGTCGGCGACTATCTCCAGCAGCTGGTGGACACCGGGAAGTTCCCGGGCGCCAATGTCCTGATCCTGAAGGACGGCAAGGAAGCCTACTATGCCCAGGCTGGCCTGATGGATGTGGAGGCCAGGCAGCCCGTCCGGCGGGATACGATTTTCCGCATCTATTCCATGTCCAAGCCGGTCACCACGACCGCCGTGATGATCCTGGTGGACGAGGGCAAGCTCAAACTCAGCGATCCGGTCACCAGGTACGTTCCGGAGTTCGCCAACCTGCAGGTCTATACGGGCATGAAGGACGGGGTCATGCAGACCGAGCCGGCCCGCCCCATGACGGTGGAAAACCTGCTGACCCATACGGCCGGTCTGACCTATGCCTTCCAGCTTACCCCTGTGGCGGCCATGTATCAGAGGACGCCCCTGGGCGGAGACCGGTGGAGGTTTGACCCCGCCTATGCCGGCGGGGGCGAACTGGCCCGGACCATGGGGAGCCTGCCTCTGGCCTATCAGCCGGGGGACAGGTTCCACTACAGCATGGCGCTGGATGTGGCGGCCCTGGTGGTGCAACGGGCGTCGGGCGTACCCTTTGCGGAGTTCCTCCAGAACCGGATCTTCGGGCCCCTGGGCATGAAGGACTCCGGGTTCAGCATGCCAGCTTCGAAGGGGCCCCGTCTGGCTTCGCTGTACGGCCCTGGCCCCGGCGGCGGACTGAGGGTGACTGATGTCGGTGCCACCAGTCCCCTGCTCAAGCCCATTCCCGGCTTCTCCGGTGGCGGCGGTCTGCTTTCCACCGTGGATGACTATGCCACTTTCGCCGAAATGCTGCAGGAGGGTGGCGCTCTGAAGGGCCATCGAATCCTCTCGCGCAGGGCGCTCAAGGCGATGATGACCAATCATCTGACGCCCGCCCAGTTGGTAGAGCTCAAATCGACCGCTGGCTTTGGTCTGGGGGGTTCGGGCGATGGTCTGGGCTTCGGCTATGGCGGCTCGGTCCTCACCGACGGCAAGTCTGACAAGGACCCCGGCTCAGTCGGTGAATATGCCTGGGGCGGCGCGGCCAGCACCACTTTCTGGGTCGATCCGGTCAGGCATGTGGT
This sequence comes from uncultured Alphaproteobacteria bacterium, assembly GCA_903928755.1. Classification (GTDB taxonomy): domain Bacteria; phylum Pseudomonadota; class Alphaproteobacteria; order Caulobacterales; family Caulobacteraceae; genus Phenylobacterium. The sequence goes on from CAIYSH010000198.1 coordinate 1,629, forward strand.
GGTGGTCTTCATGACCCAGGTCGTTCCGCCCGGACGGGCCCTGGTACGGGATGATCTGCGTAACCTGACCTATCAGGCCCTGGGAAAATAGCGTCCGGACCCAATTCCGGCGTTCCAGGCCCTTGCCAGATCAAACGCGCCGGGTCCCAATTCCGGAAAAGGAAGTTCAACATGATGCGACGTCGGGTACTGCTGGCGACGGCCTCGGTTATCATCGCGATCAGCGCAGGCCTGTTGCTGACCGCCCGCCAGGCTGGTGCCGGGACGGACGCCGAAACGCCGCCGACCGCATCCACCGGGTCCCGGGCCGACAGTCCTGCAGACCAGCGGCGCGCCTATTTCGGCGACCTGCACCTGCATACGACCCTGTCCCTGGACGCCTGGACCTTTGGCAGCAAGGTCACGCCCGATCAGGCCTACCGCTTCGCGCGTGGCGAAGAGATCATGGTGCCGGCCACCCAGATGTCTGCAGAGCACGGGATCGAAACCTCAAGGCCGGTTCCGGCCCGACGGGCCTGGCCCCTGGATTTCATGGCCGTGACCGACCACTCGGAATTCCTGGGAGGCTTCAGCCAGCTCGACGTCCCCGACAGCGCGTTTGCGAGATCGGCGCTTGGCCAGAAATTCAGGGCGGCTGGTCGCGCCGGCTTCATATTGCTCGCCGTGATGCGGGGGGATGCTGAAACCGCAAAGGCCCTGGCGGCAGCATCACAGGCGTCGGATGGCTGGAAAGTTGAAATGCAGGCGGCCAATGCCAACTACCGTCCCGGCAAGTTCACCACCCTGATTGGATATGAGTGGTCGGCCTCGCCGGGTCAGGGCATCCACATGCACCGCAATGTGATTTTCAGTGGGGATACCGCCCCACCACCCTTCTCGGCCAATGACTCCAATCGTCCTGAGGACCTCTGGAAGTATCTGGAGACTGCGCGGGGCAGATATGGCGACGTCCTGGCCATACCCCATAACAGCAACCTGTCTGACGGTCGGGATTTTGACTGGAACACCTCGGACGGCCAGCCGATCGATGCGGCCTATGCCAGGGCGCGGGCGCTCAACGAACCTCTGGTCGAAATCGCCCAGACCAAGGGCACATCCGAAACCACGCCTGAACTTTCGCCCAATGATGAGTTTGCCGATTTCGAGATCATGGACCGGCTCTATCGGGGCGAGACATCGCCCAGGCAGAATGGATCCTATGTCCGGCAGGCGCTTGGCCGGGGCCTGGTCATCCAGAGCCGGGTCGGTGCCAATCCCTTCAAGATGGGCGTGGTTGGTGCCTCCGATGCGCACAATGGTCTCTCGGCGAGTGACGAAAAGGCCTTTGCCTCCGGGGAGTCCACCCTGGACCCGCGTACCATGTTGCCCTCGGGCAAGGTGGCTGAACGAGCCCTGGGCATGGGCCCGCCACCTGCCGTCCGGCCAAATGGCCAGAAGGAAAATGACCCCATCCAGTTCGGCTCGGCAGCCCTGACCGGCGTCTGGGCCGAGGAGAATACCCGGGCCGCGATCTTCGCTGCCCTGAAGCGCAAGGAAACCTTCGCCACCTCCGGAACCCGCATCCGGTTCCGGATGTTCGGTGGCTGGACCCTCTCCGACGCCATGCTCAAACAGTCGGGTTGGGTGGCGAAGGCCTATGCGGCAGGGGTGCCGATGGGACGGGACCTGCCGGAGAGACCCGTCCAGGCCCAGGCACCAACCCTGATCCTCCAGGCGGTCAAGGATCCGACGGGTGCAAACCTCGATCGCATCCAGGTGATCAAGGTCTGGTACGAAAACGGCGTCCAGAAGGAAAAGGTCTTTAATGCCGTGCTGTCCGGAAACCGGAAGAACGACGCTGACGGACGGGCCCCTGCGGTGGGCAATACGGTGGATCTCAAGACCGGGCGCGGGAAGAACACCATAGGGTCGGGCATGCTCGCCGTGGCCTGGCGCGACCCTGAATTCGACCCGAAAAATCCGGCAGCCTATTATGGCCGTGTGCTTGAGGTTCCCAGTCCGAGATGGTCGACCCTGCTGGCCATTCCCAACGGCTTGCCCCTGCCTGCCAAGGCACCCGCCACAATCCAGGAGCGGGCCTGGACCTCGCCCATCTGGTTCACGCCCGCAGACTAGGCTGGAATCATGGCTATCGGCTTGAAGCCGGCCTTTGCGGAGTGCTACTTCGACAGGCTGAAATCAGGCCGGTTCGGGTCAGGCCCTGCAAGGCCCTTCAGCCCCGTTCTGGAGGAGACCCCTGTGATGACTGCTTCAACCGGCCCATCCGTGCCCGCGGACTTCGACCCCAGGCCCCGCATCCAGCAGGATGGCCAGTGGTTCGTGGACCTGGACCACGACGGCGTTATCGCCCCTTATGAGGACTGGCGACTGCCGGCCGCCGAGCGGGCGCGGGATCTGCTGGGCAGGATGACCCTGGCGGAGAAGGTCGGGCAGATGCTGCACGGCACCCTGGCCTCCACCGGGCCCTGGGGGTTCCTCGGCCACGGCCCGGCCTATGACCTTGAGAAATGCGAAGCCCTGATCCTTGAGCGGGGCGTGACGGCGGCCATCACCCGGCTGGTGGCGGCGCCAGGCGACTTCGCCACCCAGAACAATGCCCTGCAGGCCATCGCCGCCCGGGGCCGGCTTGGCATTCCCCTGGTGGTCAGCACCGATCCGCGGCACCATTTCCTGTCGATCATCGGGGCCAGCGATGTGGCCTTCGGCTTCTCCCAATGGCCGGAGACCCTGGGCCTGGGTGCCATTGGCGATCGGGACCTGGTGCGGCGTTTCGGCGATATTGTCCGGCAGGAATACCGGGCTGTGGGCATACAGATGGCCCTTTCGCCCCAGGCAGACCTGGTCACCTCGCCCATGTGGCCCAGGATCGAGGGCTCGTTCGGTGAGGATCCGAAACAGGTCCGCGCCCTGACCGGTGCCTATGTGGAAGGCCTGCAGGGCGGGCGCTCGGGGCTTACGGCCGACGGCGTGGCGACGGTAGCCAAGCACTGGGTGGGATATGGTGCCACCGAGGACGGTTTTGACGGGCATAACAGCTATGGCCGTTATTCGGCCTTCCCGGGCGGCGCTTTCCAGG
>CAIYSH010000199.1 GCA_903928755.1 uncultured Alphaproteobacteria bacterium
AAGGCTGCCGCCACATTGCGACGCCGCCCCGAACCCGACTTGCCCCCTTGTGTCTCCGTCGCCCGGCGGCGGATCAAGGCGTCGGGCAGATAGGCCAGACCCGCCATCTTCGCCAAGGGGCGGGCGATCTCAGCAGCCTGATTATAGCGGCGACGAAACAGCCGGGTCGGATGCAGGGGCACGGGCGCCACGCAATCTGCCTCGGCCAGCAGGTCCCGCGCCGACCTGGCCAGCCAGCGGGCGAAGAGCGGGCCAAGGTCCGTCCGGTCAGCATGCTTGAACTGCAGGATCGGCCCCCGGGAGTTCTCATCATAGAGACAGGCGGCCCGGGCCCGATGGAAGGCACGGGGTTTCGCTTCACAGGCGGCGCAGCGAATACCCGGACCGGCCTCGAATTCGAAAGGGGTTCCACAGCCATCGCAGACCGGGTCGTCAAGGAAGGTAATGCGGCTCCAGACGGCCACTGGCAGCCCGCTGGACTGGACACCCGGGCGACCATCCAGCGTCTGGGGTGGAAAAACCAGATCCAGAAGCCGACGCGTGACGGCTTTCATCCCCGGCCCCGGTTCCCAGCCGCCCCGGAACACGTCATTCTGCTGAGCCATGTCCGCCCCGCCCCTGATCTTTGACCGCAAGCTGCTCCGCGCCCGCCTGGATCGCGCCGCCCCGACCTATGCCGGGGCAGACTTCCTGAAAGCCAGGGCCGCCGAGGACGCTGTGGTCCGCCTGGAAGCCATCCTGCGCGAGTTTCCCGTCGCCGTCGACCTGGGCGCGAGAAATGGCGCCTTCGCCGCTGCGCTTAAGTTGAGCGATGCGGCATCCCGGGTGGGCCTGCTGATCGAGACCGACCTGTCGGGTGCCATGCTGTCAGGCCGCGCGGGACCGCGACTGGTGGCCGATGAGGAACAGCTGCCCTTCGGCTTTGGCAAGCTGGACCTGGTGGTCTCAACCCTGGCCCTGCACTGGACCAATGACGTGATCGGGGCCCTGATCCAGATCCGCCGGGCCCTGAAACCGGACGGCCTTTTCCTGGGCTCCCTGTTCGGCGGGGCCACCCTGAATGAACTGCGCCAGTGCCTGTTTGACGCCGAGCTGGAAATCACCGGCGGGGCCGGCCCCCGGGTGTCGCCCTTCGCCGACGCCTCAGACGCCGCCAGCCTGCTGCAGAGGGCCGGCTTCGCCCTGCCCGTCGCCGATGTGGACCGGGTCACGGTCCGCTATGCCCATCCCCTGAAACTGCTGGCCGACCTGAGGGCCATGGGGGAGACCAGCGTCCTGGCCGAGCGCCATCCCAAGCCCCTGACCCGCCAGGTCCTGGGCCGGGCCTTTGAGCTCTATGTGCAAAACTTCGCCGAGCCCGACGGCCGGATACCCGCCACCTTCGAAATCCTGACCCTCACCGGCTGGACCCCAGACGAGAGCCAGCAAAAGCCCCTGCGCCCCGGATCAGCCAGGATGCGCCTGGCCGACGCCCTGGGAACCACCGAGCATCCCCTCCCTCGATCTGAGGACTAATGGAGCGAATTTGACATTCTCAACTGGCCTTCAGCCTCCATTAGCCGAGGCTCTAAGCTCTGAACACCAGACTATCCGGCAGCAATCCGACGCAATCTTGCGACGTCTCTTTTTTCAGCGGTCAAGCCTCTTTGTCGTGAGGCGTGGCCACAAGGTGGTCGTTTCTGGTGCGCAGACATTCCATGCAGACGAGGGCGACGTGATTGTCGTAAGCGCCGGTCATTGTGTGGACATGACGAACATTCCTGATGCTGCGGGCG
>CAIYSH010000200.1 GCA_903928755.1 uncultured Alphaproteobacteria bacterium
ATAGACGTCAGCCCGGGTCTCGCTCAGCACATCAATGCGGATGTTGATGTGCTCGACGACGGTTCCGGCCACGCAGCCGGGGGCGAAGGCGGGGTCTTCAGCGTCAAACACGCCGCCGTGGGTGAGCAGAGCGCGCCAGTCGGGGCCGGAAAGGCTGCAACAGACAGCCGCGCCTGAAATGTCGGTGACCGCGCCATCCCGAGCGGCGACTTTGGTCAGCTTTTCCGACAGGTCCTGCGACACGGCCAAGGGCGCAGCGATCATGCAGGCTGAAGGTTCTCGCCAGATCACCCGCAAATCACCGGATGAAATCGCGAGGCTGGCCGCCGGCAGATCAACGCCAAACGCTGCCTTGAAGCGTTTGCTCACGGCGTTCGCCTCGCCCCAGACCTCCAGGCGGAGCAGGGCCTGTGGCGGCTGAAGGTGAAATCGCGGGGCGTCAGTCACGGTAGCGCCTGCCTTCGGGATCATAAAATACCGGATCAACGATGGTCACCCGGGCAGAGGCGTTGCGGGTCGGGGACCAGGCCATCAGTTGCTCGCCCAGGCGCTCATCGCCATCACGCAGGAAACCCAGGGCGACATGGCCCTTCTGCAACACCCTCTGACCGGCGCCTGTCACATGGCCCTGTGGCGTCCCGGGCATGGTGGAGACCAGCATGGAGCCCTCTGGAATGGGGCTATCTGACTCCAGGCCCACCATCCTCAGGCGTCCGGCGCTGGATTGCAGGGCCGGTCGCTGCAGGGCTGGGGCCCCGATAAAGGGCGCGGCAGGGTTCAGCATGCGGTGCAGCCTCAGGTCATGGGGCGTTGCGCGACCGTCGATCTCGCCACCCACCACGACATGGCCCTTTTCGATACGCAGGATCTCCAGGGCTTCCAGGCCATAGGCGCTGCCCCCGAGATCGGCACCCTGTGCGACGAGAGCCTGCCAGACGGGGATGATGTCCGTCCCGGCCGCATAGATCTCGAAAGCCCGCTCGCCGGAATAGCTGGCCGCCAGGATCAAGACCGGCACCCCGGCGATTTTGCTGCGCGCCAGTGACATGTGCCGGGGTATTCCCGGGTCTGGAACCATCCGTGCCAGCAGGGTTTTTGCCTTCGGCCCCGCCACCGCAATTCCCGCCCAGTGTTCCTGCACATTGGCGATGGCGACCTTCAACTCCGGAGCCAGAACCTGGCGCACATAGGCCAGGTGGTGGGCCATCCTGTCGGCTCCACCGGTGGAACTGGTCAAGAGGTAGCGCTCAGGACCGATCCGCCAGACAGTACCATCATCCATGACGATCCCGTCTTCGCGGAGCATGAAGGTATAGCGCCCGCGACCTTGAGCAAGCCTGGCGACCGTGGTGGCACAGACCCGTTCCAGGAAGGCTGCCGCGTCGGGCCCGGCAATTTCGAACTTGCCAAGTGTCGAGACGTCGACCCAGCCCACCGCCTGCCGGACGGTCCTTGCCTCGCGCATGGCCGCAGAATGCAGGGTTTCATCGCCTCTTGGATAGGCACGGGGCCGCATCCAGTGGCCGGAGGGCAACCACAAGGGTTGTTGTTCCAGATGCAGATCATAGAGCGGTGGACGGCGGACAACCGCCAGATGCTTGCCCGTCGCATGCCCCGCCAACAGGCCCAGGGTCACGGGCGTATAGGGTGGACGGAAGGTGGTCAGACCCACCTGGGGCACCGGCCTGCCCTCCAGGGCGGCCAAGCGGGCCAATCCGACGATATTGCTGGTCTTGCCCTGATCGGTGGCCATGCCCAGCGTCGTGTAGCGCTTCACATGCTCGACCGAGCGATAGCCCTCCTGCCAGGCCAGATCGATGTCTGCCAGGGTCACGTCATTCTGGAAGTCGACAAAGCTATGTCTCGCATCCACGCCCGTCGGCGCGGTGAGCCCCAAGGCTGAGCTGTTTCCCTCTGCCCCTCCCGCAGCGGCTCCCACTGTGACCTGGTTCTGGCGCGGAACATCGGGGGCGAAGGTGCCCGTGGTTTCGTTCCAGTTGAGGGTTCCTCCGGCCTGCATGTGCAGATGGGCCACGGGGGAGACCCCGCCGGACACCGCCAGCAGATCGCAGCTCAGGCTTAGCGGTTGTCCACCAAGCCTGGCGGCCAGCCCTGTCAGGCCTCCAGGGCCGCCACGGGCCTCCAGAACCTGGGCGTCAAACTGCACATTGAACCGCGCGGCGGCGGCCTTGACGATCTCTGATGGGCTTTCCGAGCGACTGTCCAGAATAGCGACAACCTCGCAACCGGCGTCGGCCAGGGCGAAGGCCGTACGATAGGCGTCGTCATTGCAGGTGGCGACGACGGCCCTTGCACCGGGCACGACGCCGAACCGGTTCACATAGGTCCGTACGGCCTGGGCCAGCATGACGCCTGGCCGGTCATTGTTGGCAAAGGGCAGGGGGCGTTCGATGGCACCTGTGGCCAGCACCACCCTCTTCGCGCGCACCCGCCACAATCGCTGGGCGACCTGTCCATCCTCTGGAACCTGTCCGGGTTCCACCAGCTTCTGGGCCAGGGTGACCATGTCGTGATCCCAGTATCCGATGGCCGTCGTCCGGGTCAGCATGCTCACGCCGCGCCCTGTAAGGGTCGTCAGAGCCTGTGCGATCCAGGCCTGCCCTGGCAATCCCTCGATGTCTTCTGACTCCCTATGGAGCCCGCCGCCCACGGCGATATCCTGCTCCACCAGCATGACCCGCTCGCCCGCCGCGGAGGCACTGAGGGCCGCAGACAGGCCTGCGGGCCCGGCACCCACCACCAGCACATCGCAGAAGGCGGCACGATGCTCATAGTGATCCGGATCGGGTTTGACTGGAGGACGCCCCAGCCCCGCCGCACGCCGGATGAAGTGCTCATAGAAGGTCCAGAGCCCAGGCTTTCCGAGGAAGGCCTTGTAGTAAAATCCAGCCGGAACAAAGCGCCCGAAAAGACCGATCACCGCGCCCAGGTCAAAGCTCAGGGATGGCCAACGGTTCTGGCTTTCCGCCACCAGTCCCTCGTAGATGAACAGATCGGTCGCCCGGGTATTGGGTTCGAACCGCCCGCCGATGCCCACGCCGACCAGGGCATTGGGCTCCTCGACACCAGCGCTCATTACGCCGCGCGGACGATGATATTTGAAGCTGCGTCCAAACAGGACCAAGCCTTCAGCCAATAGTGCTGAGGCCAGGGTGTCCCCGGGATGGCCGTGATAGAGCTTGCCATCAAAGGTGAAACGGATCGTCCTGCTGCGGTCGATGATCCCGCCCTGGCCTGTCCGCGACCCGGTCATGGTGCAGCGTCCAGTCGGGAAACCTCGGCGATCTCATGGGTCACCGTGTGGCGATGCAGTTTGAGGAAGACGCCGCACCCGGCCGAATGCCGCCAAAGTTCCCAGGACCAGCCCTTGGGATTTTCACGTTCATAAAGCCGGGTCACAGCTTCGGCTGGCGAGGCATCCAGGGCGAGCACCGAATCCACAGCCCGATCAAATTCGAACTCGGCCTGGGCGCGAGGGCCACAATGGGGACAGGCAATCAGCTGCATCTAACGATCCCGCGCCCTGGGTCCGGCACCGGTCTCGTCGACTGTCGTGCCCCGCGCAAAGCGGTCCAGGGCGAAGGGCCTGGCGATAGGATGTGCCTGTCCTGTGGCCAGGTGGTCGGCAAACAGCCATCCTGATCCGGGTGTGGCCTTGAACCCGCCATAGCACCAGCCGCCGCTGAGATAGAGCCCCTCGATCGGCAGTTCATCCAGGATCGGGGCCCCGTCAAAGCTCATATCGGTCGTCCCTGCCCAGGACCTCAGCATGCGCAGCTTCGAGAGCGCCGGGATCAGGGCAATGGCTTCGCAAGCCACTTGCTCCAACCGCATGGGCACGCCGCGCTGCGAATAGGTGGGATAGTTGTCCGGGTCGCCCCCCAGCACCACCTCGCCCTTGTCTGACTGACTGATATAGCAATGCACAGACTGCGACATGATCACCGTGTCGATCATCGGTTTGATGGGTTCGGTGACGAAGGCCTGCAGGAGCTGGCTCTCAACCGGCAGCTTCACACCGGCCAGAGCAGCGACCTGGCCGCTATGGCCCGCCACGCAGATGCCCACCCGGTCGGCACCGATGGGGCCTCGTGTTGTTTCCACCCCCTCGACCTTGCCGCTGCGGATGGAAAACCCGGTGACCTCGCAATTCTGAATGATGTCGACACCCAGGGCGTCTGCTGCCCGCGCATAACCCCAGGCGACCGCATCATGTCGCGCGCTCCCCCCACGGGGTTGGTTCAGGCCTCCTTCAATGGGGAACCGGGCGTCGCGCGACATGTCGAGCCCGGGGATCATTCTGGCAACCTGATCGCGACCCAGGAGTTCGGCGTCCAGACCCCGGGCCACCATGGCGTCGCCCCGCTCTGCGAGCCTGGTCATGTCGCTGTCGGAATGGCCCAGAAAGATCGCGCCCCTCTGGCTGAACATCACATTGTAATTCAGCTCATCGGTCATGGTTTCCCAGAGCTTCAGGGAGAATTCCATCAGGTCCTGCATCTGCGGCAGGCGATAGTTGGATCTGACAATTGTGGTGTTACGCCCGGTATTGCCGCCGCCGATCCAGCCTTTTTCAAGGACAGCAATATTCCGCACGCCATGACGTTTTGCCAGGTTATAGGCCGTGGCCAGGCCATGCCCGCCGCCACCTATGATCACGATATCGTAGTGCGTCCTGGGTGTCGGGTCTCTCCAGGCACGCGGCCATGACGTATGACCGGTCAATCCGGCGGCCAACAGTCCAAGGCTGGAATATCGCTTCATGCCGCTCCGGAATATGCCGGGCGGGCTGGAGCCGCTAGGGCAAAAAACAGATCATCGGCAGACAAAATTCGATTGACCGGTCGGACCTCGCCAGAGCCAGGCGGAAGTCCCTCGGCGGTTGGTCTAGCTTCCTATCGCCATGATCTCGACTTCTGCGCCGTTTACCATTGCGACGTCGCCGATCGCCTTGCCCATCAAGGCCCGGGCCAGGGGTGAAACGTGCGATACCGTGCCCTGGGTCGGATCGGCTTCGTCCTCTCCGACAATGCGGTAGGTCTGTGTCCTGCCGTCCTCGCGCTCAAAGGTTACCGAGCTTGCGAACATTACCCTGTCGGGGGCCTGGAGTGCCTCTACAAGTTGCGCATTGCCCCGTCTGGCGGAGTAATAGCGCAGGTCCCGGGTTGCTCGTGCCATGGCTGTGCGGTCGGTATTGATGTCGCCACCGGCGCGCGCAGCGGCATAGGCGCTCTGTGCTGCCGCCAACCCGGCCTCCAGCTGCGCCAACCCTTCCGCCGTCACCAGATTGGGATGGGTTGAGATCGGCCGGTCGGGCAGGTTGGCGGCCTGGGACTCGGCATCCTCTTCCTTGGTGAAGGCGACGCTCATGCTCTGTGCCCGGGCGACCGACGCTTTACGGCCTCGCCGTCTCGTAGATCGTTTTCGGCATGGTGGCTATGCCTGGCCAGATGATCTCGGACAAAGTCGAACCCGGGCAGACCTCAACGTGTCGGATTGCGTCCAAGGCCTGCCAGACCGCCGGCGGATTCCTGTTGATCAGGTCACGCCATTCCGTCCGAGATCATCTGGATGAAGGACCGCACGGCACGTGCCGTGTCGGCGGGCGCCGGGGTGGCGAAAAGTTCGATGGAATAGACCCCCTTGAAGCCCGCGGCCTCCGCCTCGCGCACAAGGCGCTGGACGTCGAAACTGGTGTGGCGGTAGTCGGTCTCATCGAAGCGTTCGCCCTTGGCCGACACCATGTGCACATAGGGCATGGCCGACAGGATATCGGCATAGCGGTCGCCGGGCTGGGTCCAGGATCCCCAGTCGATCTCGATCCTGCAGTAATCATGGTCGACGGCGCGAACCATGGCGATGAGGTCGGAAATGCGTGCCGTCTGCCCCCCGTGGTTCTCCAGCTGGACGCAGACGCCGATGGACCGGCCGTAGTCGGCAGCCGCCCGCAGGGTCGCGATGGCCGAGGGCAGATCCACTGGATCCTGCCGACGGCTGACATTGACCCGGATGGAGCCCGCTCCCAGAATCCGGGCCTTGTCGAGCCAGGCCCTGCAGGCTGCAATGGCATCATCCCGGGCGACAGGATCAGCAGGGCCAAGATTGGGCAGGTCCTCAACCTCTATATTCACGATGGTAACCCCGGCCCGGTCGGCGGCTACGCGGACCGCACGGCAGGCCTCCGGGCTTGCCCCGCCCGGTCCGAACTGCTGATCCCAGAGCTCCACCTTGTGCAGGCCGAAGGTCTTGCGGACAAATGCCGGAAAGGTCGTATGGGACAGCCGCGGTAGTGCGGCCGCCACGGCGTAACGGCCGTCATAATTGGCCCGGTAGCTGGAGCTGCTGAGCGCCAGGCGCTCGAGCTTTCGCCTGGGGATATTCGGGGTTCCGGCATCGGCCCTGGCTGCAGTCAGGGTTCCGAGAACGGCGCTTGCACCGGCGAGAAAGGACCTGCGGCGCATCAGCTGCGCACATAGGTGTTGAACCACTCGACGGTACGGTTCCAGGCTTGGGGTCCCGTGACCTTGTTATAGCGTTCAGGGGTGGCGTCGTTGAAAAACCCATGGACGGAGTCCGGCCAGAGATGACCCTCAAATCGGACATTGTTCTTTTTCAGTTCGGCCTCCTGGGCCGGGTATCCGGCGGCCAGTGCGGAATCCAGGGCCCCGTGATTGATCAGGATGGCGGCCTTGATTTTCGGGACCTCTGCCGCCGGGGTTGGCGCGCCGTAAAAGGGTGCTGCTGCCGCCAGCTCTTCCCCAAGGATTGCCGCCAGGGCGTTGGAGGCTCCACCCCCATAGCAGAAGCCGGTCGCACCAATCTTGCCGGTACAGTCGGGGCGGGCCTTCAGCCAGCGGGCCGCAGCCACAAGGTCTTCGGTCATCTTGGTCCTGTCGATTCTGGCGAACATCTGGCCGCCCTTGAAGTCGTCCCCGGGATAGCCGCCTGCTGACGTCAGGGTGTCAGGGGCGAAGGCCATGAAGTTCTCCAGGGCGAACCGGCGGGCCACATCTTCGGTATGGGGATTGAGGCCGCGGTTTTCGTGGATTACGAGGACGCCGGGCAGCTTTGCGGGTGTGGCGCTGCGGGTATCTGCACTGTTGGGGCGCACCAGATATCCGCGGATCGAGCCGTTTCCATCAGGGGAGGGGAGGGTCACATAAGAGGCCCGGATCCGCTCGTCATCCCTGGCGATCTGCTGACCCAGGGCATAGTTCGGCATCAGGGCGTCGATGAGGGTGGCCGCCGTCAGGCCTGCGACTGCATGCTTGCCCACACCGCTGACAAAGGCCCTGCGGCTGATCTCGCCATGGATGAAGCGGGTATAGAGGTCGACGGCCCCGGCAGGAATTTTGCGACCTTCGTTCATGGCACTCTCCAGATTCCCCCCCGTTTGTTGCCGGGGCAGGCAATTCCTGCCAAGCTAATGAAATCGTTTGCACATTCAAGTGGGCAGTTCTGCAACATGATTTCGAAGCGCTGGGCGGGCGGTTTCATTCTGACGGGTCTCATGGGGTTGATTGCAAGTCCGACCCCTGGTCAGTCAACCGTCCCGCGACCGGTCCCACCGGCGGGGCCGGAAAGCGGTGCCCCCCATGAACTTCCGTCCAATCAGGAGAGTGGTGTCGATATTGACCGCTTTGTGGGGCGACCGGGCGAGGCCTTCACCGAGGTTCAAGAGGGCCTGTTGACACGCTCCATGCTGCGGGCCGGCAATCCCTATGCCCTGGGGCCAGCAGGAGCCGTGCTGGAATATCGCGACGATCTGGCCCTGGCCTCCTTGCCGCCAAGGGGCCAGTCGCGTGTCATCCAGGCATTACCGGTCAGGTTCTACTATGTGGTCGCCGGGACAGGTCGCCTCGACGCCGGCCCTGACACGCCTGGCCATGATCTGCACGCCGGGGTTGGCATGCTGGTGGCCCCGAAGGCAAAGCACAGGTTCCTGAATACGGGCGATGCGCCTCTCGACATGATCATGCTCACCTGGACGGATAATGAGGGGCTGACGGTCGCCCAGGACATCAAGGTGGTCGACACCGACCTGATTCCCTACAGTCCCCGGCGTGCCCACTGGGTGCATTCCAGCAAGCCCATGTTCGGTGTCGCCGATGGGGTCAACATCACCCTTTCGGCCATCATGATTCCGCCTCTCAGCTATGCGGGGCCTCACGCCCATATCAAGGGCGTCGAGGAAATCTGGGTCAAGGCCGGGCCGGGGCCGGGCTATGCCCTGCTGGGCAGCGAGATCCGCAAGTTTGACGGGGTGGGAGCCTTCCTGTCGCCGCCGAACGGCTTGACCACCCACGCGTCCATGAACCTGAACGAAACCTCGCCCCAGGTGTGGCTCTACCTGTCTCGCCGCCTGCCGACTGTTGCAAAATAGGCGGGATCGGTCCCGCCAGATCGCTCGGATCTGACGGAACGCGGGGGCTATCGCCGGTTGAAGACGTCCCTGGTCACCTGCTGCTTTGCGGGCGAGCTGCGGACCAGGGTCACGGTCAGGACCTTGCCGTCTGGCGACAGGCTCCAGCTTTCCTTGAAGCTTGCCGAGACATTGCCGGGCATGCCGCCATAGGGTTGAGCCGTGGTAATGCTCAGGCCATCATCCTGTGCAGAGGCCGTGATGGTTGCTTTCTGCAGGCCGGTATCCGTCAGGGTCTCATGCGGCTTGCCGTCCAGCACATAGCTGCGGAAGGGCCGCGTCGGATTGACGACCTGCAGGCTTGCCGCCGACTGTTTGACTTCGACAACCGTCTCCTGATTGCCGAATCCGCCCGGGCCGGGGGTAACCCGGGTCAGCCAGTAGACGGGATAGTTGTTCGGGTCACTCCTGGCATTGTCGCGCACCCAGGTGCCGCTGAAATCCTGGGCTGCAAGGGCCAGGCTTGGCAGAAGCGCAAGGCAGAGGGCCGGGGCCAGATACGTCTTCATGTCGCCGCTCCTCATGGCTGGGTCCCGTGGATTTTCACGCCGACCTTGTTTGCGATATTCCGGATATTCCGCTGGGCCTCTGCATAGTCCTCATTGGCATTGAGGAATTCCACCAGCATGAAGACTTCCTTGTGCTGCAGGCGGCTGACACGGGCCAGGAACAGTTCGTAGTCCAT
>CAIYSH010000201.1 GCA_903928755.1 uncultured Alphaproteobacteria bacterium
CGGTTAGACGCAGCATCATTGAACCCGGCCACGGTGGACGACGGCACATAGAAGGGGTTTGCGGCTACCTGGGAGCTGCTCTGCGCAAATGAGTTGGCAAAGGGATTGAAGTAGAAGCAGCCAAGGGCGGCGTTACCGGCATTGGTCGTATAGTTCGCTGTTTCAGCCGCCGTGCACTGGTCAGTATTGCCGGCACGACTGCCGTAACCCCGCAGGGCCAGCTGCAGACGGTTCACCGACACGTCTTCCAGATTGTAGTTGAAGTCCTGCTCCTGGTAGGTGACCGAGGCATCCCACTTCACACCATTGAGGAAACCGGCACCTTCACCGAACGTCCCCTTGAGGCCGCCTGCGATCCGCCAGGTGTCCACCCGATAGCTGTAGTGGCTGTGTCCATCGGAAGTCGCCGGATCACCGGCAAAGCCGATGGGGCGCCAGGCCGTGTTTGACGAGGCGACGCCGTAGAGGCCGGCATTGGTCATGGCCGTCTTGGCCAGGGCCAGGCCCGTGGCGCAGCTGGCAGCATCAACACCATAGGGCAAGACCGTCCCGGTGCAGTTGGCGGCGCCAATCTGACCGATCAGGACCTGCAGGCCCGGGTTTGTCGACGGAATGTAGAAACGTGACTGCTCGCCCGTTCCTGAGGCCGGGATGGGAGAAACACCGCCACCGGCCGAGGCACCGGATGCCAGGATCGGAGCCGGATACTGGTTAGGGCCCGTAACTGCCCAGTTCTGCGATGGCGTATTATGCCCCGCATACAGCACTTCCATGTGGGCGGTGATGTTGTCGGTCAGGTCAGCATTCAACTGGCCATAGAGCTGATAGTGATCTTCGTTTTCGACCAGATTGTCGAAGGTGGTGTACTGGAAATTACACGACGTCGCCGACAGGATGTTGGAACCCAGGGCATAAGGCGCACCGCCATTGGCGGCGCAGCCGATGTCAGGGAGTGCGCCCGAGAAGGCCGCCGCCGTGAAGCCGGTATTGGGCGACCCGACAGGTGCCGTAGTCGGATACTGATACTGGCCAGGATTACCGGTACCGGCCCAGCCACCCAGCGGGTTGACCAGATAGCCGGCCGTGCCGCTCCGCAGGGCCCACGGTCGATCCTTGACCGAAAGGGGCGAGCGATGGCGGTAGCCACCGGTGAGCATGACATTGAAGTTGTCCGCCTTGTGTCCCCAGGCCACGGAGGCATCATAGTCCCCGTCAGAGTCCTTGATGGCCTGATAGTTGGCGCTGACTTCAAGACCATTCAGATCTGTGCGGGTGATGAAGTTGACCACGCCGGCAATGGCGTCAGAGCCGTAAGTGGCAGCAGCCCCGTCCTTCAGGACTTCGACCCGCCCGATGGCCGCTGAGGGCAGGAGGTTGATGTCGACGCTGTTGATGACCTGATTGGACATCGGAAGCCGGCGACCGTTGAAGAGCACCAGTGTCCTGGAACCGGTCACCGAGGAGTTAAGGCTGCGCAGGTTGATGGTTGCGCCGCCGCTGCCGCTGCCGAAGCGGTTGTTCTCACCAATCACGGCACCTGAAGACGGGATGGTCTTGATGAACTGGACCATGGTCGGTGAACCGCGCTGGGCGAGTTCCTTGGATCCGACAACATCCACCGGGTTGGCACCCGTTTCTGGCGTTCCGGCGATGAATGAGCCGGTGACGACGACTTCCGAGACTGTTGTATCGGCTTTTGCGTCAGCCTTGGCGTCTGCGGCATGAACCGTGCTGCTGAGACCCATGGCAAGTGCGACGGCCAAGACGGACCCGCCGCAAAGGAAATTGCTTTTTGACATAATATCCTCCCCACAAGCAGTCCGCCTTGATCCACTGAACTGGGAGGTCGGCTACCTGATCGACGCATGAGAACCTGAAATCCTCGAACCATGCAAGGCCTTGCATCGTAAGGATCACTTCATGTTTACCCAGCGGCGCGGGCCTGGCACCCTGAGGGTTACCGGATACCAAAAGTGGCCGACATCCCGAAAAATCGGGGCCAAAAATTCGGTAAATTCATGAAATCATGAAGGAAATGGTGGACGTGACAGGGATTGAACCTGTGACCCCCTCGATGTCAACGAGGTGCTCTCCCGCTGAGCTACACGTCCGACCGGCGGTCTCCCTTTCGGGATCGGGAGCGGCGGTATAACGGGGCGAAGGCCCCGGCGCAAGGTGGGTTAGGCAGCTGCCATCATGCGTTCGACTTCCGTGACGATTTCCCGAAGGTGAATGGGCTTCGAAAGCACCTTTGCACCCAGGGGGGCAGATTCATTGGCCGCAAGGGCGACAGCGGCAAATCCGGTGATGAACATGATGCGCAGTCCGGGATGCCTGGCGGCGGCCAGACGGGCGACTTCAATGCCGTCCATACCTGGCATCACGATGTCGGTAAGCAGCAGATCCCAGTCCTGTTCCAGCACTGCGACAGCCTCTTCGCCGTCGGCACAGGCGGTCACATCATAACCTGCACGTTCCAGGGCGCGTGCGAGGAAGCCACGGAGGGAATCATCATCTTCGGCGAGCAGGATGCGGGGCATGAGGGCTCCAAGGACAGGGTCTGAAGAGTGCAGGTCTAAAGTGCAGGCGTAAATTCACCATGAAGTCCCGAGCCCCAGGGCAATGTTTGACCCAGGGACTGAATGATGGATCATAGGGCGCGTTCAATTGCCGGGAAAGCAATGTCGGAATTCAACGGACGGGGTCTGGCTTCCGGGAAATTGCACAGGGTGCAGCGGGCCCTCGCCACAGCGGCGCTCACCCCTACCCCCCTGGTATTTGCCTCGCCCCACTCAGGCCGACATTATCCCGAGGACATGCGTGCCTGTCTGTCAGGTCTGGATCTGCGACGCTCGGAGGATGCTTTTGTCGACAGGCTGGTGGACGCCGCCCCTGTCCATGGTGCTGCCCTCATCACGGCCCTGGCAGCCCGGGCCTATCTCGATGTCAACAGGCAGGCCTACGAACTCGATCCCGACATGTTCGTCGACCCCTTGCCCCCCTTTGCAGACGTGCACTCCCCAAGGGTCGCGGCAGGACTGGGGTCCGTGGCAAGGTTAATTTCAGAGGGACAACACATCTATTCACGAAAGCTGACCTTCACCGAGGTCCAGGGGCGCATAGACAGGGTCCACACGCCCTATCATGAGGCCCTGGCCGGCCTGATTTCCGAGGCAAGGGCTGCCTTCGGGTTCGCCATTCTCATCGACTGGCATTCCATGCCAGCCGCAGCCGCAAGACTGAATGGCACCTCAGAGCCCTGCGACATCATTCTGGGAGACCGCCATGGTGCCGCCTGTCATCCAGACCTGACGGCCCGGGTAGAATCAGACCTTCGGGCCATGGGATACAGTGTGGTGCGCAATATCCCGTATGCCGGCGGCTATACAACCGAACATTATGGAAGACCCGGGACAAGGGTCCACGCCCTGCAGATCGAGATCAGCCGGCAACTCTATCTGGATGAAAGCTGTTTGAAGCTGACGGAGGGTTTCGGCCGACTGAAGGCCGACATTTCCCGGTTGTCGGAAAGTCTCGCCGCAGAAACCTGGGACCAACTGCGCTACCCGCCCCCCCTGGCATAGCGCACAAAAAAAAGCCGCGCCCGAGGACGCGGCAGTTCATTAGGGAGGAAACGCCCAGGAAGGGCAGAGGCATCAGCGACGCCTCACGAGGACATATTTAGAGTGCACTGCACAAAAGTTCAAGGGTCAATTTTCTTTTCAGACGAATTTCGTGCCGCGAAACTCCCCAATGCGGGATGATCCATGGCAATTGCCGTCCGGGTCAGGTATGAAAATGCGCCGCATTGAACAAGTCCGTCACGGGAAATGCGTCGTTCATGGCGAGAAGTCGCTGGCTTAACCCCGCAGGGTCAACTAACAAGCGCGCGCCCTTCAAAAGATAAGAAATCCATGTCCCTTCGCAATATCGCCATTATCGCCCACGTCGACCATGGCAAAACCACTCTGGTGGACCAGCTCCTCGCGCAGTCCGGTGTCTTCCGAGCCAATGAGGCTACGGTCGAACGCGCCATGGACTCCAATGACCAGGAGCGGGAACGGGGGATCACCATTCTCGCCAAGTGCACCAGCGTGCTCTGGAACGGGGAAGCCGGCGAAACCCGGATCAACATCATCGACACCCCCGGCCACGCCGACTTTGGTGGCGAGGTGGAACGGATCCTCGGCATGGTGGACGGATGCGTGTTGCTGGTGGACGCTGAAGAATGGGTCATGCCCCAGACCAAGTTCGTTCTGGGCAAGGCGCTCAAGATGGGCCTGCGCCCCATTCTCTGCCTCAACAAGGTCGACCGGGCCCATGCCGATCCCGACCGGGTCCTGAATGACGCCTTCGACCTGTTTGCTGCCATGGGCGCGACGGATGAGCAGCTGGACTTCCCGCACATCTATGCGTCGGGCAAGAACGGCTGGGCAACGCTGGACATGAGCAAGCCCAATGACACCCTGGCCCCGCTGTTTGATCTGATCGTGCGACATGTTCCTGAGCCCAAGGCGATCGCCCAGAGAGATGAACCTTTCCAGATCCTGTCGGTCCTGATCGAGAACGACCCCTTCCTGGGCCGCCTGCTCACCGGCCGTATTGCGTCCGGCAAGGCTGTCCCTGGTCTGGCAATCAAGGCCCTGTCTTATGACGGCAAGGAAGTCGAACGGGGCCGGATCACCAAGGTTCTCGCCTTCCGCGGCCTGAAGCGTCAGCCCATCGAAGATGCCGAAGCCGGAGATATCGTCGCCATAGCGGGTCTGAGCAAGGCCACGGTCGCCGACACCCTCTGCGCCATGGATGTGACGGAGGCCCTGCCAGCCCAGCCCATCGATCCCCCGACCATCTCCATGACCGTTTCGGTCAATGACAGCCCTCTGGCCGGTCGCGAAGGCGACAAGGTGCAAAGCCGGGTCATCCGTGACCGCCTCCTCAAGGAAGCCCAGTCCAATGTCGCCATCCGGGTCACGGAAACGGCCGACAAGGACGCCTATGAAGTCGCTGGCCGCGGCGAACTCCAGTTGGGCGTGCTGATCGAAGGCATGCGCCGCGAAGGCTTCGAACTGTCCATCAGCCGGCCACGGGTGGTTTTCCAGATCGACCCGGAGACCGGCGCGCGCCTCGAGCCGATCGAAGACGTGATGATCGATGTGGACGATGAGTTCTCCGGGATCGTTATCGAGAAGCTTTCAGCCCGCAAGGCAGAGCTGAAGGACATGGGTCCCTCGGGTGCCGGCAAGACGCGGATCAGCCTGATGTCCCCCTCCCGGTCCCTGATCGGCTATCAGGGCGAATTCCTCACCGACACCCGCGGCTCGGGCGTCCTGAACCGGGTGTTCAGCCATTATGAGCCCTATAAGGGTGCCATTGACGCCGGCCGTAAGGGCGTTCTGGTCTCCAACTCCGACGGCGAAACAGCGGCCTACGCCCTGTGGAACCTGGAAGACCGCGGCACCATGTTCGTCGGCGGTGGCGAGAAGACCTATCAGGGCATGATCATTGGCGAGAACTCCCGCCAGGACGACCTGGACGTCAATCCGATGAAGGCCAAGCAGCTGACCAACGTCCGCGCTTCGGGCAAGGATGAGGCCGTGCGCCTGACCCCACCCCGGCGCATGACCCTGGAACAGGCCATCGCGTATATCGAAGAAGACGAACTGGTCGAGGTGACGCCCAAGTCCATTCGTCTGCGCAAGCAGGTGCTGAACCCGAGCTTCCGTAAGCGCCGCGTGA
>CAIYSH010000202.1 GCA_903928755.1 uncultured Alphaproteobacteria bacterium
AACTCTCCACGCCCCCCGCTCTCGGTCCCCGCTTTCCCGCTACCAGCACGCGCCCGCTCTCCGCCTCCAACCGCTCCAGGACGTCCGCAGCACCCAGCAGTCACCCCACGCTCTCAGCTTGACGCAGGCGCCTGGTGGCGGAGGTTAGGGCGTGGGGAAGCGGGAGTTAATTAAGTGGGGTGTCACCGTAATTCGGCATGGGGGCCAGCATCTGAACCCCCGGGCCCATCTTCACTTCGGGACCGTTGGCGGGATTGCGCATGGACATGTCCATGGTGTGACCGCCCATGCCGCCGGCCATCTTCGGCATGTCCATTCCCATGTCGCGCAGGGTGGCCAGGGGCCGGGCGCGCAGGGGCGGGACCTCAGCGGTCATGCCTAGGCGCGGCGCCAGGGTGGCCCGGCCCATGCCTGAGCGGTCAACGGCTTCGGAGACCAGGGTATAGGCCTTGTCCTCCAGGGGCTGGACGATGACGTCATAGGTCTCGGCATTGGCGATCTGGAATTCGTCGACCTCGACCGGTTCAATGTTCTGGCCGTCGGCGGCGACCATGGTCAGCTTCAGTCCCGGAATCCGGATGTTGAAGATGGTCTGGGCGGCGGCGTTGATGAAGCGCAGGCGCACCCGCTCGCCCGGCTTGAAGAGGCCGGTCCAGTTGTCCTTCGGCCCATGGCCATTGATCAGGAAGTCGAAGACCACCCCGGTCAGGTCGGAAATGTCGGTGGGGTCCATGAGCATCTTGGCCCACTCCCGCCGCTGGGTGAAGGACTGGTCCTTGCCCGCCAGCAGGCCGCCCACGGTCTGCTTCTGATCGTTATAGAGCCCGCTCTGCTGCTTCATCCTCTGCAGAAGCTTGTGCGGGTGGATGGGGCTGAAGTCCGACAGCATGACCACATGCTCGCGGTCAGAGGCGATGGGGTCGGGCCCAGGCGGGTCGATGATCAGGGGGCCATAATGGCCCATGGGCTCCTGCAGGCCGGAATGGCTGTGATACCAATAGGTGCCCGACTGGATCAGGGGGAACTCATAAGTGAAGGTCTCGCCCGGGCGGATGCCCGGAAAGGTCAGGCCAGGCACCCCATCCATGAGGAAGGGCACCAGTAGGCCGTGCCAGTGGATGGAGGTGTCCTCGTCCAGGGTATTGGTCACCCGGATCCGCGCCGTCTGACCCTGCCTGAAGCGCAGCAGGGGGGCTGGCACCGTGCCGTTCATGGCCACCGCGTGGGCCGGCCTGCCGTCCACCTTCAGGCGCAGATGACCGACGCTCAGTTCGATGTCGGGCCCGGTGAGGGTGGGCAGGTCCGGACCTGTCCCCGCCGTCCCGCTGATCGCCCAGCCGGGCAGGAAGCCGCCAGCCAGTCCCAGACCCCCGGCAGCCTTCAGGAGCCGTCGACGGTTCAGGGGGGAGGCGCGCATGGGGAGCTGTCCGGAAAGGGGTGCACTGGATATCCCAGATCGTGACGCGACGCACTCCGCGCAATGCCTGCCCGTTGGCAATCCCGGAAAAACAGCCGGTCTCTCAGCCCGTGAACTTCAGCAGACCGGAAATTGCGGTCGTCCGGTGGTGCCCTGCCTCTCGACCTTGTCATTTCCCGACCTTCAAACCATCTTCCTCCATCCAGGAGAGTCCATGAAAACCCACCGTCTCGCCAGTCTTGCCCTGACAGGCATAGTCCTCGCCCCCGGCCTGGCCAGCGCCGCGCCCGAAGAGATCCAGGTCTATATGGATGAGTTGAGCCCAAAGGGCGGGCATGGGCTGGATGTCCACCTGAACTACACCCCCGACGGCCGAAAGCTGGCGGGCTATGGCGGCGAGATGGCCTCGGACAACCGCTGGCGGATCACGCCGGAATGGGCCTATGGCCTGACCGACAATGTGGAGCTGGGCCTCTACCTGCCCCTGGCCACCATCGACAACAGCGGCAAGCTGGAGCTCGGCGGAGTCAAGGGCCGGATCAAGTATATCGCCCCCCGGGCTGCCAGCCAGCCCTGGTTCTGGGGGGCCAATTTCGAGATCGGCCGGGTCCGGCACAGCTATGATGTCAATCCCTGGAACGCCGAGCTGAAGACCATTGCCGGCTATCGCGCTGGCCCCTGGACGGTGACGGGCAATCTCAACATCGACTGGATGGTTTCTGGCCCTGACCACACCCCGGTCAGCTACCAGCTGGCCACAAAGGTCGCCTATGCCGTCAATGACACCACCAGCCTGGGCCTGGAGAACTACAACGAATTCGCCGATGCCTCGGGCGCGGGTCATCTGGGTGATCGCGACCAGCAGGTCTTCGCGGTGATCGACAAGACCCTGGGCAACTGGGACCTAAATCTGGGCCTCGGCTATGGCTATGGTGCGCCGGAAGACCGCTGGGTGATCAAGGCGACGGTGGGCGTGCCGTTCGGGAAGTAAGGGGGCGGTAGATCTGTCTCGACTGAACCCTGTAATGCCTTTTTCATGTGTGGTTGCGGCCATTCCCAGCGGGAGTCGAAGACGTGTCGAATGTTGAATGTATCGGGGCCATTAGCCTGACCCTGACTCTTCTGGTCTGTCCCGCCCTGGAGGCTGAGGCTGCGGGGTCCACGCGGCCACCGGCGTTTGTTCCCTGTGAACTTTATGCCGGAGAGAGCCAGTTGGTGGATTCCACGTGCAAGGTCACCAACCTGACCGGCGGCCAGATCCGGATCGAGGAGGTGGGTGGTAAGGGCCATATCATGCGGGTCAAGCCCGAGGGGTATTACGACCGATTGTTCTGGAATGGGGAGCCGCCGGAGGGCGAGCCGAAGACCCTGCTCGGTGTCAGCCAATGGCTGCATACCTG
>CAIYSH010000203.1 GCA_903928755.1 uncultured Alphaproteobacteria bacterium
AAACCGGGCGACAAGATCATCATAGCGGCCGCCGCCACCCACCGACCCGAAGCGAACGGCCTGGCCCTTTTCATCGGAAGTCTGAAGCAGAAGTTCTGCCTCGAAGACCGTGCCGGTATAGTATTCGAGACCCCGGACCACCGAGGGGTCAAACACGGCCTGTCCGGCCCCGACGCCCATGGATTTCAGCGCCCGATCAATGAGTGCCAGTTCCGCAAGGCCCGCATCCCCCTCTTCAGAGCCACCGATAACATTGGCGATACGGTCAAGGGTCTCAGAGCGGCCACCGGCACCCGCTGAAACAAATGCCAGAACGGATTCGGCGGCACGGGTCGTCAGGCCTGCGCCCTTGGTAAACGCGCCGGAGTCGTCCTTGCGGCCTTCACCCAGCAGGAGCCGCACGCCATCGGCACCCAGGCGGTCAAGCTTGTCCACGGCCCGCAGGACCGCAAGTTTCTGGCCGTCTGTCGTCACACCAGCCGTAGCCAGCAGACCATTGAGCAATTTCCGGTTATTGATCTTGATGACATAGCCATCGGTCGGCAGTCCGGCCGCCATCAGTCCTTCAGATGCCATGGCGATGATCTCGGCGTCGGCTTCCGGACGGGCGGACCCGACCGTGTCGGCGTCGCACTGGGTAAACTCCCGGAACCGGCCCGGGCCAGGCTTCTCGTTGCGCCAGACACTACCAAAGGCATAGCGGCGGAAAGGCTTGGGCAGGGTCTCCCAGTTCTGGGCGGCAAACCTGGCGAGGGGGGCTGTCAGGTCATAGCGCAATGCCATCCACTGCTCGTCGTCATCCTGAAGGGCAAAGACCCCTTCATTGGGCCGGTCGGCGTCGGGCAGGAATTTCCCGAGGGCATCGGCATATTCAAAAGCCCCGGTGTCCAGGGCTTCAAACCCATACCGCTCATAGACCTCTGATACCCGGGTCAGGATCATGCGTTCCGCAGCCAGATCCCTGGCGCGGCGGTCATTGAAGCCGCGGGGGGCTCTGGCTTCAGGTCTTTGATCTGGATCGGACATGGCGGGCGCTTAGGCCAGGTCAGGCTGGGCGGCAAGCCGTAGCCCGGGGAATTCAGAAAATCGGATCATATTGGTCTATCCCTTGAAGGTTCTCGGGATGAAGCGGGTTCCGGCGCCCCATCCGCTTTGCGGGGGGCGGCGCGACGGGTCGGGCCTAAGCCAAACGCCCCCGGCCGATCCCGCCATGGCAGGTCGGATGGTGGAGGCCGTGATGGTAAGCCCTGGCGATCATCCGGTTTCTATACGGCAGGTCCGCGTCAAAAGCGAATCGTCCTGACACCTGGCCTTCACCCCTCCGCAGGTCTTACCCCTGCCGAAAGATCCGGCGTCCTGTAGTCCATTCCGGCCAGGGCCTTGCTGCCATCGGCAGCATCAAAGCCTTCCATGATCCGCCCGAACCGCATCTGAACGGCAGCCCTCATGTCGGGATGGGTGAAGATATACAGATCCTTGGCAAGCACGGACTCGAGCACCCTTTGACCGACCCGCTCGGGATCAATCCCGCTGTCGACAAGGTTTCCGGCGACGACAGGATTGACAACGGGGCCCCCATACTGCGCCTGCCGCGTCCGGCCGGACTGGTTGATCCGGGTCCGCACAAACCCCGGACACAGGGCGGCTACATGGATGTTCTCAGCGGCCAGCTGACCGTTCCAGCCTTCGGACATGGCCACCACGGCAAATTTCGTCGCCGAATACGGTTCCATACCCGGCGGAGAAATCATGCCGGCCATGGAGGCGGTATTCACAAAGGCCCCGCCTTCGCCGTGGGCGCGGATCAAGGGCAGGAAGGTCTCCATTCCATAGACAACACCCTTGAGGTTGACGTCGATCACCCAATCCCAGTCAGCCGGTTTCACCTGATCAATCAGACCCCCGGCACCGACCCCGGCATTGTTGCAGACCACGTGAACCTTGCCGAAGGTCTCGATGGTCTTCGCCGCGGCGGCCTGAACCGCAGCGCGGCTGACAACGTCACAGATCACGCTGGAAACCTTGATCTGGCGGCTTTCCAGATCGGCCACAGCCTGGGCCAGGGGGGGCTCGTCAATGTCGGCCAGCATGATCTGCATGCCGGCCTCTCCGAAGGCATGGGCCATGGCCAGGCCCAGTCCGCTGGCACCACCGGTGATGAAGGCCGTCTTGCCCTTGAGATCTTCCATGTCTGCCACCCTATGATCTGAGCTGGCGGATCAGGGCCGCCGTTGAAGGGTCATGGGGGTTTGAGACGGCACCTGTCAATTCCGGCAGGACGACAGCGGCCAGTGTCTTGCCCAGCTCCACCCCCCATTGGTCGAAGCTGTTCAGGCCCCAGATCACGCCCTCGACGAAGACCTTGTGCTCGAACAGTGCAATCAGGGCCCCAAGACTTTCCGGGGTCAGGCGATCCATCAACAGGAAGCTGGAGGGCCGGTTTCCCGGGAAGGTCCTCTGCGGCGCAAGGACGTTCAGGCTCTCTTCAGATGCCCCGCGCGCCTCCAGCTCCTGCCGGACGGCACCTTCCGTGCGCCCGATCATCAGGGCCTCCGCCTGGGCTATCACATTGGCCAGGAGCTTCTGATGCGCCACGCCATCGCCCTCCCGCGGATGGGCAACGGCAACGAAATCAACCGGCACAACATCGGTGCCCTGATGCAGGGCCTGGAAAAAAGCATGCTGACCATTGGTTCCGGCATCCCCGAAAACCGTGGTTGCCGATCCCCGGATCAGGGAGATGCCAAGGGCTGATACCCGTTTGCCGTTGGATTCCATTTCCAGCTGCTGGAGAAAGGCGGGAAAAAGCCGGAGCCGCTGGGCATAGGGAATGACCGCACGGGCGGGCCGCTGCATTCCATTTCGGTTGAAGATGTGCGCCAGGGCCAGGACAACCGGCAGGTTCCGGTCCAGGGGTGCTGACTGGAAATGGGCATCCATGGCCGCCGCGCCCGCCAGCAGGTGCTCAAAGGCCTCGAACCCAAGGGCTATGGCGCAGGACAGGCCGACCGCCGACCAGAGCGAGTATCGTCCACCGACCCAGTCCCAGAAGGCAAAGACCTGCTCCTGCGGGGTTCCGAAGGCGAGGGCCCGATCCGGCGCGGCCGTGACGGCAATCAGATGCAAGTCCGCCGCAGGCCCCAGGGAATCGCGAAGCCAGGCTCTGGCTGACTGCGCATTGGCCAGGGTTTCCTGGGTGGTGAAGGTCTTGGAAACCACAACGACCAGGGTTGAAGCGGGCTCAAGCCCTGCCAGGGCAAAGGCAAGTTCGGAGGGATCGACATTGGCCACGAACCGGAGATCGATCCCGGGCTCAACTGGCCGGAGCGCCTCCCAGACCAGGCGGGGTCCAAGATCGGATCCCCCGATCCCGATGTGAAGGACAGCCTTGATGTTCCGACCATCCGCGCCCCGGATCCGTCCGGACCGGACCCCTTCTGCAAAGGTCCGCATCCTCTCCCGCCCGGCATCTATCTCTGGGGAAACATCCCGGCCTTGAACCTGGTTCCGCCCCCCGGCGGCGGCCCTCAGGGCCATGTGCTGAGCGGCCCTGCCTTCTGAAGTGTTGACAATGTCACCGGCGAAAAGGCGCGCGCGGGCAGCTTCAATTCCGGCATCGCGGGCCAGACCCACTGCATGGTCGAAGTCGGCCAGGGACCAGGGCTGTTTGGAAAGGTCCAGACCGAGACCCGCAGCAGAGAAAGACAACCGGCCCAGTCGATCCGCCTCACTCAGGAAAAGTCCGGAGATCGACCTCCCCTGAGCCTTGGCACCATCGGAGTCCAGTTGGGTCCAGGCATCGGCAACAGACATGGGCAGGGAACCGCCTGAGGAAAAGATAAGAGAGCGTTTACCATGTCGGGGTTAGCAAATGCTGCCCCACCTGTCTCCGGTGGAGTTTCAGCCTTCGGGGTTCAACATGTCCTGCGACGCCGCCGCCTCCATCGCCTTCCTGTGGCTGGCCTCTACCGCGCCCATGACACCGACAGCGATCTCGGCCCAGCCGGTTGCTGTCTCCCATGAACCGCTGTTCATCGACATCGTCCGCAAGGCAGGAAAGCTCAAAGCGGCGATCACGGCCTTTGAGGGCAATGACAAGCCCCTGCCCTCAACGCTGAAAGGCGAGGTCGATGCCCTGTCGGCACTCGACATGAAGGGCCACCTGACCCTTGCCAAGCGTGGCACAGACGGTGACCTCAAATGCATTTTGCGCGGCATATCCCAGGACCTGCCCCTGAAATACGGTGCGGTCGCTGCGGCAAGTGACCGAAAGAGCCGGGACGCCGCGCTCAGGGAGATGTCCTATCTCCTGACCGACAATGTCGAAGTCATCACAGCACCGCCCAGGCCTCCGGTCTGATCCCGGTTGCTTCAGGACTTCGCCGCGGTCTCCAGCGCCCCGGCGACCATCTCGCCGGTCAGGATCTGTGGCAGGATGACGGGATCGCCACCCCCCGCCGGATAGACGAGATAGAGGGGCACGCCTGCGCGCCCATGACGCGCCAGTTCCTCGGCAATCACGGCATCCCGCCGGGTCCAGTCGGCCTTCAGGTAGACAGTTCCTGACTTGGCAAATGCTTCGGCGGCCGTCCGGGTCGAGAAGGCCACCTTCTCATTGACCTGACAGGTGACACACCAGGCCGCCGTGAAGTTGATGAAGACCGGCTTTCCGGTCGCCCGGACTTCCGCCAATTTTTCGGGACTGTAGGCCTCATAGGGAATGGATGATCCCCGGGCCTCCGTTGAGCCGGCCTCAGCCGGTTCAGCATAGTTCGGCCAGATGGCTGCAGTCAGGGCGGCAATCGTCAGGGCCGCACCCAGAATCAGGGACTTCACCGGACGCTGACCGAGACCGGCGCGACGCTGGGCAGATCCCAGAAGCCAGACGCCGAGGGCCAGGATGACAGCCGCTGCAAATACCCGTGCGAGCGCGTCTGAACCGGATTGGACCGCCAGAACCCACGCCAGCCAGGCCGCTGTTCCATACATCGGAAAGGCCATGAGCCTGCGGAAACCCTCCATCCAGCCTCCTGGCCTGGGCAGACGGGCCAGCAGTCCGGGAATGAAGGCGACAAGTGTGAAGGGCGCAGCGAATCCCAGCCCCAGGCCAAAAAACACCGCCAGGGAGGCCAGCGGCGGCTGAACCAGGGCCCATCCCAGGGCAGGCGCCATGAAGGGTGCCGTGCAGGGGGCCGCAACGACGACAGCCAGGGCCCCTGTCAGGAAGGCGCCGGCCAGTCCGCCCCGGCTCGCCGCTTCCGCACCAAGGCCCTGAAGCGAGGATCCGATCTCGAAAAGACCTGACAGATTTAGGGCAACAGCCAGCATCAGCAGGGCCAGTCCGGCGACCACCGGCGGCGACTGCAACTGAAATCCCCATCCAACGGCTGCGCCACCGGCACGAACGGCAATCAGCACGCCGGCCAGAGCCAGGAATGTGCCGACGGCCCCGGCGAGGAATGCCAGTCCCTGGGCCTGGGCTTCCTTCCGGTCGTGTGCATGACCGGCCAGCGAGGCGGCCTTCATGGCCAGGATCGGAAAGACGCAGGGCATCAGGTTCAGGATCAGCCCCCCGACAAAGGCGAAGGCGATGGCCGCAAAGATCCCCAGATCCCCGCCAGCGGGTGACGTCGGCTTGGCCTGAGCGGGACCAAGCCCCGACGCCTCCGGTGGCAGGGCTCCTGGCATGGCCTTCACTTCAAAGGCATGGCCGGCCACGATGACAACCCCCTCGACGGCGGCCGCAACCGGGCCATCTTCCTTGCCGGGGCTCGGGGTCAAGGTGAAGGTCAGGCCACCCGGACCGCGCTCGATGAGCTGTGGCTTGCCATGATCAATGAGGTCAGCGGCATAGGGATAGAAATAGCTGTCAGAGACGTCCGCGCCTTTCAGCCCTTCGCCAAACACAGCCAGTTTCAGGGTCTTTCCCGCCTGTGTGAATACGGCTTTCGCAAAGCCCGGCTTCGGTGACATCTCCAGGGCGGTGGCAATGCCAGGACCGTTGACAGGATCCATCTCCGGGGCAGACGCAACAACCGGCAGGGTGAGTGTCAGATCAGCGTCCTCCGGGACGCAGACATCGGCACAGACCAGGACCGAGGCGTGCGCCTTCAGTTCGACGGCGTCCCCGATCCTGGCCGATTTCGGCGCGGTAAGTGTTACGGGCAGCAGGACCTTGCCCGCATAGCCATAATTCATCAGCGGACCAGTCGGCTGGCGGGTCGGTGGTGCCCAGACGATGTCTCCTGCAGTCCAACCTGCCGGCAGGGTCCATGTCAGTTCGGTTGGTGCGCCGGAGTCGCCTGAATTACGCCAATAGGTATGCCACTCCGTCTGGATATCCTGGCTGAGTGCCACCGTGACCTGGCCACCCGGCGTTATGCCCCGGGACTGCGCGACCAGTTCAAGGGCGACATGGGCCGTTTTGACAGGTGCGGCCGCGGCGGCATTCGCAAGACCAAGCACGAGGCCGGCGGCGGCGGCGAATTTCCAGATCAGCGTCATAATCCCTCAACAGGCAGCATGGCATTCACAACGACATATGGCGGTTGTTACCCGTTACGCATAGGGCGGGGGCACGGTTTCGTCAGCCCGAACGTAACGACTTCTTTGCTCGGCGGCAGCCATCATGGCGAATCACTGCGATATTCACCGGAGACAGGTCCGTGCCCGCCCCTTTTGACGACATCACCATCGGCCAGGTTGCATCCCTCGGAGAAAACCGAGTCGATGCCCGGGCCCTGGACTCCTTCATCGAAGCCTTTGCGCCAGGCTGGCCTGTGGAGCGGGGTGCGCCCGACGCCATGGTCTATGCCATCTGGGCCCGGCTGGACGCCGCATCGTCCATGTCCTGGCCGCAGACCAAGCGCCTGGGGGTTGACGCCCTGCGCTGGGTGAGAAATCCGCCGGCCGGCGAGGTCCTGCGCGGCCGCATGACCGTCATGGGCAAGGACCCGGTCGGGGACGGCAAGGGCATAATCATCGCCCAGCATGATCTGCTGGACGAAGCGGGCCGGCTGGTTTTTTCCTGCCTGACCCGCAGCGTCTATTCCCGATAGAACCTGTTCAGGCGGCGTTGGCCGCCTCGATCGCCAGCTTGTTCATCTGAATGGCGATCAGGCGATCCCAGCCTGCCAGACTGATCAGGTGTGCATAGATCTGCATCAGGGCACCATTGTCACGCAGCTCGGCCAGCTTGGGCTGGGGCAGACCGTTCAGCTTGGCTTCGGAAATACCGAAGAATTCTGCAATCAGCTGCGGCTCGCCAACCGTGCCATCTTCATTCAGCGGTGTATGGCTGGCGGTCTTGGTTTCAAAGAGGTCCCACTGCTTCAGCATGTCAACGAAGTTGATCGTCCGCTGGCGCTCGACTTCGTAGTTGTTGCAGAACTCGATGCAGTTCTGGGTGTATTCGGTAGGCGTTCCGTCGGCGTTGAAGAAGGACATGTCGCCACCCTCGACGATGAACTCGGCGGCGCGGTCAATGCAGAGGATCGACTGCTGGGCATTGGTATCGTTGGCGAACACGAACGGATAGCGACGGATATAGGCCGGGACATAGATACCGGCCTCGAACATGCCGTCATCCCGCAGGAAGAGGTTTTCGTTTGGGTTCAGGGCCATGACCGCCAGGGGGGTCTTCTCCTCACCGACGAAGATGATCGGGCCGGTCAGGGCTGCGAGACTGAACTCCGTCACGGTCAGCGGAACCGCGTGGCCTGCCCTGGCAAAGCCGAAGGGGCCATCCATGCGCTTGACCCCCAGTCCCTTGTGAAGCTCAACCGCCAGGGGTTCGGGCTTGGAATAGAACAGGACGTTGCCGGTGATCTGACCGCTGACGTTGACTTCGTTTTCGTTCGCCATGACGTGCCTTTAAGCTGAGGGGCGAGAAGGAGATTGCAGGACAAGGCCCGGGAGCCAGCCCGCGAAGACCGGGCTTCTAGCTGAACATTGCCCGGGCGGCAATTCCGCGCGCCACATGCTTGCGCTCTATCCCCTAAGCCGGTTCTATCTGCTCCATAAATACAACGATT
>CAIYSH010000204.1 GCA_903928755.1 uncultured Alphaproteobacteria bacterium
CAGCTCTAGTTCCCACCTTCGTACACCTGATCGACTAGGCAAATCTCCCGGCCCCTGCCAAGACACATGGGTCGGGGCTCCCGGCCAGATTAACAGGACTGCGACGCAGGCATGGTCTTCAGCTCGATCATCTTCATCTTCTACTTCTTGCCGGTATTCCTGCTTGGCTATTACCTGGCAGGCTGGCGGACCGGTGCCCTGCTGGTCGGCAGTGTCGCCTTTTATGTCTGGGGCGAAGGTCCCTACATATTCCTGCTGGGCGGCCTGATCCTGCTCAATTATCTGGCGGCAAACGGTGTGGACCGGATGACGTCCGGTGCCAGTCGAACCGCTCTTGTTGCGGCCACGGTCGCGATCGATTTCGCTGTGCTCGCGGTCTTCAAGTATGCGGGCTTTCTGGCCCACAATCTTGATGACATCCTGCCCGGCCCCGCTCTGCCGGAGATAAAACTCGCCCTGCCCCTGGGCATTTCCTTTTTCACCTTCCAGCTGGTCAGCTATCTGGCCGATGTGGCCCGGGGACAGGTCAAGGCCGAGAAGGACCTGGTCAGGTTCGCGGCCTACATCCTGATGTTCCCGCACCTGATCGCCGGCCCCATCGTCCGGTATGCCGACATCGTCGATGAAATGCATGCGGATCGGCGCCGGTCGACCCATCTGGGCCTGGGCATCCAGTATTTCATTGTCGGTCTCTGCCAGAAAGTGCTGGTTGCCAACTCCGTGGCGCCTCTGGCCGACTTTGCGTTCGGGGCCACAAGCCTGGATGCCGGAAGTGCCTGGCTTGGTGCCCTGGCCTATACCCTGCAGATCTATTTCGATTTCTGCGGCTATTCGAACATGGCCATCGGCCTGGCCTTCATGCTCGGCTTTACCTATCCGAAAAACTTCAACTACCCCTATGCGGCGACGTCGATCACCGACTTCTGGCGCCGCTGGCACATTTCGCTGTCTTCCTGGTTCCGGGATTATGTCTACATCCCCCTGGGCGGAAACCGGGGTGGCCTGGCCGCCACCGTCCGCAACCTGCTGATCGTTTTCCTGCTTACCGGATTGTGGCATGGCGCGGCCTGGAGCTTCGTGGTCTGGGGGCTGTATCATGGCACCTTCCTGATGCTGGAGCGGTTCGGTCTGGACCGGCTGCTTGCAGCCCTGCCCCGGGTCGTCAGACATGCCTATGCCCTGCTGGCCGTCATGGTCGGGTGGGTGATCTTCCGGGCATCAGACCTGCCAACCGCAGGTCACTATCTCTCTGCGATGTTTGCCCCCGGGTCCCTTTGGCAGTCGGACGCCGGGGTCCTTGTCCGCCTGAACGCCGAAGTGGCCACCGCGCTGATCCTGGGGGTCGTGCTGGCTTTTCCGACCCTGCCAGGCCTGCTTGACCGGTTCGGGGTGCCAAGGGCTGACAGCACTGTCGCACCGGACGCCACACGGGCAGCACATGTCCTGCCGGTCATTTTCCTGTTGGCTGGTCTTGTCCTGAGCGTCGCCCACCTCGCCAACAGTTCCCTGAACCCCTTCCTCTATTTCCGGTTCTGACATGGTCCCGTCACACACCTGGCATTGGCGGGCCCTAATCGGCCTGACCCTTTTGACCCTGGCCGGCGGATTCCTTCTGCCCAGGATTGCCGTTGCGCCAGACCTCCAGGAAAAACGGGTCCTTGCCGCCCGTCCCGAGACACCAACCGGACCCGGTGGGCTCAACGCCTACCGCAAGGACATGGACGCCTATGTGGCAGACCACTTCCCGGCCAGGCCCTATCTGATCGGCTGGCTGAATGCCGCCAGACTGCCCTTTGGCGTCTCCGGCTCGGAACGGGTGATCATCGGCAGGCAGGGCTGGCTGTTCTACGACAATGATACCCATCTGGGTGCCGTGCGGAACGATCCCCCGTTTGACGCTGCAGGCGCACGCCAGGCCCTCTACTTCCTGGCGGGACGAACGGAATATCTCGCACAGAGGGGCATCAGATATCTGGTGGTGAGTCCGCCCCAGAAAGAGGCCCTGTATCCCCAGATGGCGCCTTCCTGGTTCAAGGCGAGCCCCGGGAGAGCTTCCATGATCCTGCCCTCTGCGGCAAGGGCGGCAGGCGCGGGGGAAATCCTCTATCTCCATGACTCGATGAAGGGTCCGGCCGCGACCTCCCTGAAGCTCTTCAGCAGGCACGATACCCACTGGTCAGGGCTCGGAGCCTATTACGGCTATGTGGGAATGATGAACCGGCTGAAGGCCATGGGCATCGGCGATGGACCACGCCCCCAGCAGGATTTTCAGGCAAAACCCATGACGCCCTGGGGCCCGAGGGATCTGTCCCTGATGCTTGGGACTTCCAGCTTCGTGAAGCATGACTATCAGGAATACAGCGACAGACCCACGGAAGGCCACCTGCGCACCACCTATCTTGGCCAGGACGCCAGCTGGACCGGCCCTCAGATTGTCGACACAGGGCTGGCGGGCAAGCCTGTCCTGATGATGGGCCGGGATTCATTCTCGAACGCCCTGATGCCCTTCGTTTACAGCCACTTCAGCAAGCTGATCCTGACGCACAACCAGGACGGAACCTGGCGGGAGGACCTGATCAACCGGTATCATCCCGATGTCGTGATCATGGAGGTCATCGAAGGCGGCATTACGCCCTCCCTCGCCGACGGACCGCAACCCTCAGCCGCGGCAAGGGCACGGATCGATGCCGTCGTGAAGGCGCGGTTCCCGTCCTAGGACAGGGCCGGGCCCGATGACCGTTTCCAGCCTGCTCAGGATTTGGTCTTGGCAGCACCGGGAATGGCCATGGGAAAATCTTTCGACCAGTGAATGGCAGTTCCGCCCGTCACATACCAGCTGACCACCAGGGCGCAGATCAAGGTCGCAGCCAGATGCGAGTGGGTGCGTCGCCAGGTGAAGACCGTCAGGATCGCCAGGGCCGTCATCAGTGGCACGAACTGGATCGCCACGATGATGTTGAGCGGCTCCTTCGGGGTCAGCAACAGACCTGTGGTGAACAGGGTTCCATACTGGATCAGCAGAAGACCCGTGAAGCCGGCCGCCATGGCCAGAATGGCGTAGCCATATTGCGCACGGGCACCTTCAGTCCCGGAAGGCAGGGCCGCGGTCAGGGCGCGCAGTGTGACCCAGAAATAGATGAGCCAGGGGACAAGATAGACCAGGAAGATACTGAAGTGCGCGCCATCCAGCGGTTTGAGACCGAGGACCCAGAACCGGAAGTCCACCTTGAAGACCGCATCGACCAGGACAAGGGCGAGATAGCCCACACCAACCGTGACCAGGGCAATTCCACCGTCCCGCAGCCAGGCCTGCGAACGCGGCACGGCTCTGGCCTTCAAGACCAGGGACACGACCAGTGCCAGACCCGCATTGAGCAGGGCCCAGACCACCAGCTGGTTATGTATGTACTGTGGAAACAGCCGCATGGGAATGAAGAGCCCCCCCAGCTTCATGAAGGGGAAAAAGGTCACCGCAGGAAGGGCCGCCGTGATGGCCAGACCCACCAGGCGCGAAAAGCCGGGCTTGCTGGCTTCCAGCACTTCAGACCCCTTGATCGGCCCGGACAGCACCTGGAAGGTTCCCAGCATCAGGATTACAAACCCGACAAAAGCGGTGAGGGTCCCCACCTCTTTCCAGATCCAGATCTGGTCATTCGGATCCCGGGGCGACCTGGCCCCTGACAGGGTGTTCTGGAACCAGTCGACCGCGCGACCAACTCCTGCCTTTGAAAAATGTTCCCAGGGATGGGTGACGGGCGGATTGTAGAGAACCCTTGCCGTCCCGGCCCGGACCTCACCATAGACCTTGCCCTCGATCACAGGCCGGTCGGTTCCAAACAGCTTCTGGAGTGCTGCGGATTTCGAAATGTCGGAACCCCTGGGAGACTTCCACATCAGGCCCGCAAACTCGTCAAACTGACCAAAGACCAGGGCCAGATTGCGGGGCAGTTGGGTATTTACAGGTACCATGGGCCCCAGAAGCCCGGGTGAGGACCCCTCAAGAACCGTGGCCTTGTAGCCCTGCGGCTGGGACATGGCGGCCATGTAAACCGGAGCGCCACCCAGACTGTGACCCTCAAGGCCGATATTGCTGCGGTCGACGCCGGGAACGGTCTGGAGATAGGCCAGGGCAGCTGGACCACCGAAGCCGTTGGCACCGACATTGCCAGTGGAATAGCCGTGCCCGGTCATGTCCATGGCCAGCACCACAAATCCACGCCTGGACAGTTCGATGGCAAACGGGCTCTGCATTTCGCGGGTGTTGATATAACCATGGCTGACGAGGACCGCAGGCGCAGGGTGATCCGGGCCAACCCCTGGGGGTGTATAGAGCAGGCCTGACATCACCACGCCTCCCGCCCCCGGGAAGCGGACATCGGAAACCCTGACCCCACCCGAGGTCTGGATCGCATGGGCCAGCAAGGCTCCCGCCAGGACCAGCAGGACCCC
>CAIYSH010000205.1 GCA_903928755.1 uncultured Alphaproteobacteria bacterium
CCTGGGGGTGGATGGACTTCGCTCTGACGGCCACCCGCTATCTGGGCGTCAAGGCCAACCTGCAGGGGGTCAGGATCCCGGTCGTCATCGTTTCGGCATCAGACGACAAGCTGGTGACGGATACGGCCCAGCGGCAGGCTGCGGCGGACCTGCCCGATGGCAGCTTTGTCAGCGTGGTCGGGGCCGAGCACGAAATCCTGATGGAGACGGACGACCGTCGCGACCAGTTCTGGACGGCCTTTGACGCGCTGGCGGACAGGGTGGCCCCGAAACCTGCCGCGCCTGCGATCAAGGTCAAGCCCGCGCCCAGGAAGCCCGCGGCGGCGGCGGCACCCAAGGCTGCAGCCAAAAAGCCTGCTGCCAGGCTCGCGCCGAAGAAGAAGGACTAAAGCGCCGCCGGTGCGATCAGGGCCAGAGCGGCTTCGAGGCAGCGGCGGTCGCCGGCAATGGCAATCTGGCCACCCTGCTGGCCGACCGGGGCACCGTGCCAGTCGGTAACCATACCGCCAGCCCCCTCCATCAGGGGAATGGCGCTTTCAATGTCCCAGGATTTCAGACCGGCCTCGAGCACCAGGTCCAGGGTTCCTGCGGCGACCATGGCATAGGCATAGGCATCGCATCCGAACCGCGCCAGGCGCGAGGCGGCACGTACCTGCTTCCAGACGTCCAGTTCAGGGGGCCTGAAGCATCCGTCCGGGTCTGTGGTGGCAATCACGGCGGATCCCAGACCATCGCAGGCCCGGACCTTCAGGGGGCGAACGCCATCCCGGGACACCAGACGCGAGCCCCCCGCATGGCCGATATAGATTTCACCGATATAGGGCTGACCGATGGAGCCAAGGACAGGCTTGCCCTGATGGCGCAGGCCAATCAGCGTCGTCCAAACCGGCAGGCCGGCAATGAAGGCCCGGGTGCCGTCAATAGGGTCGAGCACCCAGACGAATTCGGCATCGGGGCGATCTTCCCCGTATTCTTCACCAATGACACCGTGCTCGGGAAAGCGTTGGGAGATCAGGGTCCTGATCGCAGCCTCGGCCCCCTTGTCAGCGGCCGTGACGGGGTCGAACCAGCCTGCGTGCCCCTTGTCCTCAAGGCCGTGATTGGCGCGGAACAGGGGAGCGATGACCTCGGCTGACACGGCGTTCAGGTCGAGGAGCAAGTCATCAAGGACGACGAGGTGATGAGGGGAGAGCATGTGCTGCTCTACCCTGTCGCGCCCCGGAAGTGAATCCCCCCGCCGTTTGAAGCCGCGCCTCAGGCCGCTTCCTGGTCGCCGTTGAGGGACTTGGCCAGGTCCAGCAGCCGACGGCGGGGCCTTTCGCCGAGCTGGTAATAGGCGCGGATCAGGTCGAGGGTTTCCTTGCGGGCGAACATTTCGCCATTGCCATCGGTCTCGCCGTTGTTCTCACGAAGCGAGGCTTCGGAAAGCCCGTCGTAGAAATAGCCGACCGGAACCTCGAGGGCTTCGGAAAGTTGCCAGAGCCGGGCTGCGGAAATCCGGTTGGCTCCGCACTCGTATTTCTGGATCTGCTGGAATCGCACGCCGCAGGCCCCGGCCAGCTGTTGCTGGGTCAGGCCCAGAAGCCGCCGCCGCCGACGCAGGCGTTTGCCCAGGTGAAGATCGATATTGCTGCCGGTGGAGTCCATGACGGCCCCTCTGTCTTGGTTGCACCGCCTGTCCCAAAGTGAAACGGGCTGCCCTCAATTTCGCAAGTCGCGCGCCAAGCGAGCCCGGTTCGCGTTGCAAGACAGGCCCCTGGCCGGTTAGGACTGGCTGATGACCCCGGTCAAACCATCCCTGGCGCAGGAATTCGTGTGGCGGCTCGAGGCCCTGGCCTATGACCTGGTCACAGGGCTTGCGCGCCTGTTTCCGATTGATGGGGTTTCAGACTTTGGCGCATGGCTTTTCAAAGGCTTAGGGCCGCTGACCGGCACCCATAAGGTGGTGATGACCAATCTGAGGATCGCCTTTCCGGATACCCCGGAAGCTGAGCTTCAGCGCCTGGCTGTGGCATGCTGGGCAGAGACCGGTCGGGTGGCTCTTGAATTCCCAATTCTCGACAAGATCATGGCCGACCCCAGCCGGGTTGAGGTGATCAATGGCGAAAGGCTGGCCGAAATCGCCCGAGAGGGGCAGGCGGTCGTGTTCATTTCCGGACACTTCTCCTCGATGGAGGTGATGCCGGCCGCCATCGTCCATGCCGGAATCAAGTGCCAGATCACCTACCGGGCCATGAACAATCCGCATGTGGATGCCAGCTTCCGGCGCAGCCGGTTCCGATACGGTGTCCGCCTGTTCGCACCCAAGGGGGGTGAGAGTGCGCGGGAATTGATCCGGGCCCTGGGCCGGGGCGAAAGTGCGGCCCTGATGAATGACCAGAAGTTCAACGGCGGGGTGGCGGCACCGCTGTTCGGGGTCATCTGCCATACGGCACCGGGGCCCAGCAGTTTCGCCCTGCGTTACAACATTCCCCTCCAGCCCATGTCGGTGCAGAGGACCAACAAGGCAAGGTTCAGGGTCATCGTTCACCCGCCGATCCACCTGGAAAATACCGGCGACCGTAATGCTGACCTTGCCGCTGGAGTCGGCAAGGTGAATGGCTTCATCGAAGACTGTGTGCGGGCCCGGCCATCCGAATGGTTCTGGGTTCACAAGCGCTGGCCCGGGGAGCACTACCGGAAGCCCTAAGCCTAGAGCCTTTCAGCCTCTGGGACGACTCAGATCCGGGGGTCCGGACTGGCCCACCATCAACATGGGATCCAGATTGCGGCCATGCCATTTCATGCGCCAGCAGAGGTGAGGACCGGTCGCACGGCCCTCCATGCCGACCTCGCCGATTTTCTGGCCCCTGGTCACCACATCGCCCCGTCTTACCAGAATTCTTGACTGGTGCAGATAGGCCGTGATCAGGCCCTGACCATGATCCAGAAGGGTCAGTCCGCCTTCGAAATGCAGGCCGCTCTCGGCGAAGGCGACCAAGGCGCCTGCCGGGGCATGGATGGGCGTCCCCACAGGTGCGGCCAGATCATCGCCAAAGTGGGGCCGCTTGGGCACCCCATTGAGGATGCGCTGTCCACCGAAATGTCCGGAGAGGCGGAACGACTTCAGCGGCAGGCCGAAGCCCGTCCGGAAATCCTGCCGGTCGACCCGGCTGGCAAATCCCAGGGACTTGCGCTCTGCCTCTGCCGCAATCCGCGCCAGAAGGGCCTCGCCCTGAGGGTTGACCTGGTCCTCCGCCAGGCCATCGATCTTCTGGATGTCGTAAATGCCCGGGGTGATGCGGGCTACATAGCTGGCCTGGCCGTCCGGGGTGACGAGGTCGATCCTGGCGCTGGACGCCGCGTCGCGGTCGAACCCGACAATGAAATAGCCATCGGCGGAGGCCTGGCCCTCTGGCACACCGTCGACACGAACCTCGGCGCGGGGGCGTGTCTGGCCAATGAGGGTGCCGCCCTGCTGGGCATGGCCCGTCAAGTTGAGGGGAATGTCCGAACGCGCCGGGCCGGCCAGCCCGAGGGCGCTGAGGCCGACCAGGGCCTGACGGCGGGTCGCGGTCAGGGGTTTTTCTCCCGCCAGCGGGCCAGGGCCTCGGCTGGACTGGCATAGGCTTCCTGCAGGGGCACGCTCCAGTAGCGCAGGGCCTCCAGGGGAATTTTCACTCCCGATACCGCGCAGAGCACATATCTGCCGTTCTTCAGGACGACGAACTCGCCGTCTCCATAGTGAAGGCTTGCGAGGTCGGCAGGGTTTGCAAGATCACGATCCATGGCATTCATGGCTCACACATTACCTCAAATCTGATGATCAGAACAGATCGCCCTGGTTTGGTGGCGCGGACGGCAGGCGTGGTGCCTTTGCCGGGCGTGGGGTCGGCGGGGGCAGGTCCGGACCTGCAGCGCCATCTATGACCGCATTCCGATCCGTGTCTGCGAAGACCAGACGCACGGTTTCCCCGGCTGAAAGGCCCTGCCCTTCACGGACCAGCCCGCCGTCCATCCGGTGCACCCGGGCGAAACCACGCTTGAGTGGTGCGCTTGGGTCTACCGAG
This sequence comes from uncultured Alphaproteobacteria bacterium, assembly GCA_903928755.1. GTDB lineage: Bacteria > Pseudomonadota > Alphaproteobacteria > Caulobacterales > Caulobacteraceae > Phenylobacterium. The sequence continues at coordinate 4,050 of CAIYSH010000205.1, forward strand.
GCATGAAGCTTGGACAGGCTGATCAGCCTCTCCTGCGCGCGCTCAGCGGCGCGGATCATGGCCGGCAGCATGCGGGCTGTCAGCCGGATCAGGCGGTCCTGGTGCACCGTCTGCGGCCGTAACAGAAGGGCAGGGTTCAGTCGTGAGCCGATCCGCACCAGACTGGTCCGGTGGACGGCGACATTGCGCTCAAGGGCTGCGCCAAGTCGGCTTCGGGCCAGGGTGAACCTCTGTTCGGCCAGTTCAAGCAGGTCGGGAACCCGTGCGAGGCTTCGGCCCAGGGTCTCGATACGACCGCGACGGTCCTCCACAAGCCGGCCACCGGCGCGGTGCAATCGGCCGGTAAGGTCTGCAATACCGGCGCGGAGTTCTGACAGGACCGGGGTCGCCATTTCCGCGGCGGCTGTGGGGGTCGGTGCCCGACGGTCAGAGACAAAGTCGATCAGGGTCGTGTCGGTCTCATGTCCGACGGCAGAAATCAGCGGTATGCTGGAGGCCGCCACGCAACGGGCCAGGGCCTCGTCATTGAAGGCCCACAGATCTTCCACCGAGCCGCCGCCCCGGGCGATGATCAGGACATCAGGACGGGGAACCGGTCCGTCAGGTGGCAAGGCATTGAACCCCTCGATGGCGGCCCGGACCTGGGCTGCAGCGGCATCGCCCTGAACCACGACGGGCCAGACAATCACGTGACAGGGCCAGCGGTCGCGTATGCGGTGAAGGATGTCCCGTATCACGGCGCCGGTAGGGCTGGTGACAACGCCGACCACGGCCGGCATGGAGGGAAGGGTTTGCTTGCGCGCACTGTCAAACAGGCCTTCAGCCTGCAGGCGGGCCTTCAGCCGTTCCAGTTGGGCCAGCAGGGCGCCGACGCCTGCGGCCTCCATGGTCTCGATGACGATCTGATAGCGGGACCCGGCAGGGAAGGTGGTGATCTTGCCGGTGACAATGACCTCAAGCCCCTGTTCGGGGCGGACGGACAGGGCGCGGACCGACCCCTTCCAGACCACGCCATCTATGGAGGCGCGGTCGTCCTTGAGGGTGAGGTAGACATGGCCATTGCCGTGGAAGGTTACCTTGGACAGCTCGCCGCGTAACCGCACAAAGCCGTAGGACTCTTCGAGCGTCCGCTTCAGGGCAAAAGCCAGTTCCGAAACGGAATAGGCCTTTGCGTTGGAGTCAGATTCGCCCGGAAGGTCACTCATCAGAGAAAGGTAGCGGGCCCCGGGCGAAAACCCAAATGCCCGCTACCCCATCCCCAACGGATCTAGATGTAGCGACGGAGAGAGCGGGCCAGATCGTTGGCGCCCGACTTCTTCTTGGCCTGGGCAGGCTGATAGGCAACCCGGGCATGTTCGACACAATAGGGGCCGTCGCTCTGCCGGCGACCGCAGAAGGTAAAGCCGTCGCTGGACGGATCGCCGATCGGCCACTTGCACATGTGGGCACCAAGGGTCAGCACGGTCGCTGAGCCCGGTGCTTCATCCACATAGCGCACCGGAGCAGGCAAGGGCGGAGCCAGGGTCAGGGCCGCCGGCTCGGCAATCCGGCGGGGTGCTGCGGGCTGGGCTACGGGTCTGGCCGGGCGTGGAGCCTTGAATACCGGGCGGGCAGGCTTTGAGGGGGCAGCGCGTCCTGACAGGCCAAGCCTGTGGACCTTGCCGATCACGGCATTGCGGGTGACCCCTCCCAGTTGCTTGGCGATCTGACTGGCGGACAAGCCGTCCTGCCAGAGCTTCTTCAACATTTCGACGCGTTCGTCCGTCCAGCCCATGGCTCGCTCCACCGCTTGTTAACGGTCCGGACCACGCCCCTGCGCGTCATCCGGATCAATATCTGGTGTCCGTTCCCAACTCCGGCCCCAGCAACTACCAGATACCGTATACCTTTCGTTAATGACCACAATAGGCGCCTTGGACTCCATCCACAGAAACTAGATGTTGATTCGGATCGGCCGGGCCTTGCGCATCGGGCTGGGGGGAGGCAAATCAGGGGTATGACTGACATCACCCCCGCCGATCCCGTCATTCCGCCGCAACCTCGGGACTATCATGGGGTCAACTGGGCCGGGTTCAGGACCCTTTATCGCCGGGAGATCATGCGCTTCTGGAAGGTGGGCATGCAGACCCTGGCCGCGCCTGTCGTCACCTCCCTGCTCTACATGATGGTTTTCGTCGTGGCCGCCCAGGGCGCACGTCCGCCTGTTCATGGCGTTGCCTTCGGAACCTTCGTGGCACCGGGCCTGATCATGATGTCCATCCTGAACAATGCTTTTGCCAATTCATCCTCGAGCCTGCTCCAGGCCAAGATGAACGGCCTGATCGGCGACTTCCTGACACCGCCCCTGACGCCGCCTGAGCATGTGGCGGCCTTTGCGCTGGGTGCCGCAACCCGCGGCATACTGGTCGGCTCGGTGACCTGGCTGGCTGTCGCTCCTTTCACTCACCTGCCGATCATGCATCCCTGGGCAGTGCTCTATTTCGGTCTGGGTGCGGCCATCATCCTGGGGCAGCTGGGCATCATGGCTGGCCTGTGGAGCGAGAAGTTCGACAATATGGCGGTCGTGACCAACTTCATCGTCATGCCCATGACCTTCCTGTCGGGCACATTCTATCTGGTCGAGCGCCTGCCGGAGCCTTTCCGGTCGGCCAGCCACTTCAACCCTTTTTTCTATCTGATCGACGGCTTCCGCTATGGCTTCATCGGCCATGCCGAGGGATCCCTGGCGGTCGGCGCGGCCATGACTGCGGGTTTGATCCTGGCTTTCACCAGCATCTGTCTGTGGATGTTCGAGACCGGCTACAAGATAAAGTCTTGATGACACTCCCTCGTCTTTGTTGACAGAGGGGTTGCTTGAGACGAAAACGCCAAGCCTTCCAGTCCCCGTCGCCCTGCGGCGGGGACGCTTGATTTCGGAGGGTTACTCCCGTGACTGAAAAGACCGCTTCGGCGCCCGTTCCCAACGACCACATCATGGGCGTGTACAGCCGCACCCCGCTGGCGTTCGAACGAGGCGAAGGTGCGCGCCTTTTCACTGTGGACGGTGAGGAATATCTCGACTGCATGGCGGGCATTGCCGTGAACGCCCTTGGCCACGCCAATCCGAAACTGGTGCAGGCGGTCAAGGATCAGGCCGAAAAGCTCTGGCACGTGTCGAACATTTTCACGATCCCCGGCCAGGAAAAACTCGCCAGGGTGCTGACCGATGCAACCTTTGCCGATGTGGTCTTCTTCGGAAATTCCGGAGCAGAGGCCGTTGAGTGTGCCATCAAGACGGCGCGCAAATATCACTGGTCCAAGGGTCATCCAGAGCGCATCGACATCATCGGCTTTGAGGGCTCTTTCCATGGCCGGACCCTGGCTGCGGTCAACGCCTCGGGAAACGAGTCCTATCTCGAAGGCTTCGGCCCGAAAATGGCCGGTTTCATCCAGCTGCCCTATGGCGATCATGAGGCCCTCAAGGCTGCCATCGGCCCGACCACCGCGGCGATCATCATCGAGCCGGTACAGGGCGAAGGTGGAGCCCGTGCCTTGCCGGACGTCTGCCTGCGCGGCCTTCGCCAGCTGTGCGACGAAACCGGCGTCCTGCTGATCCTGGACGAGATCCAGTGCGGCCTGGGCCGGACCGGCAAGCTCTTTGCCTATGAGTGGGCCGGGGCCGCGCCGGATATCATGACTGTGGCCAAGGCCCTTGGCGGCGGCTTCCCGGTCGGCGCGTGCCTGGCAACAGCAGAGGCAGCTTCGGGCATGGTGGTCGGGTCTCACGGCTCGACCTATGGCGGCAATCCCCTGGCCATGGCGGTCGGGCTGGCGGCCATGGAGCAGCTGAACTCACCGGAGCTGCTCGCCCATGTGAACGAAGTCTCTGGTTACTTCCGCCAGCAGTTCGCAGGCCTGCAGGAGCGCTTCCCGGATGTGGTGCAGGATGTCCGTGGCCGTGGCATGCTGATCGGTCTGAAACTGGGCACACCCAATCGCGAGTTCATGCAGCACGCCCGGGATCAGCACCTGCTGCTGGCCGGTGGCGGTGACAACTGCGTCCGGCTCCTGCCGCCGCTTACCCTGACCCTGGACGAGGCCCGGGATGCTGTCGCGCGGATTGAGCGCGCCTGTGAAGCGGCCCGCGCTGCGGCAAAGGCGGCCTGACCATCAACTTGTGGTCCCGGCGAAAGCCGGGACCCCTGACGGGTATCGGCCCGAATGAACGATCCCGCCATGATCCGGCAGTCCGGGACAGGCGGTGA
>CAIYSH010000206.1 GCA_903928755.1 uncultured Alphaproteobacteria bacterium
GATGGTCGGCGACGCAGCCATCCAGCTCCCCGTCCAGGTCAGAACCTTCAGGCGCAATCCCACCGCCTGGCCGCAATCCATCACCGGCGGTCATCGCGGTGTCAGGCATGGGCCTGGCGCGCACGTCACTGGGCTTGATGGTCGAACGGATCACCATGATACGGCCCAGGACGTCGAACCAGAAGGGGGCCCCAAGGGTCATGGCCAGCCCCGTCGCGAGGTAACCCAGGATCAGGGCGGCAATTTCCACGCCCCCCTGGATCGTCGCCTTGAAGGCGGCTTCACCCCCCCGGACCGCAGGCCTTGGCAGACCCTCGCCGAGTTTGCGCAGGCTTGAGTCCGACCAGCCGATCGGCAGGCCAACCGTTCTCTGCAACATGGCCTGCATCTCATCTGCCGATTTCACATCCGGGACCCCGGACAGGCTCATCTTCTCGGCCGCCGCTGCCGCATAGGCGCGGGCCTGTTTATCGACCACAAGGGTTCGGGCCAGCACCAGGGTATTCACATTGAGGGCAAGGGCAGCGGTGAGGCCTAGGGCAAACAGCCAGATCTGCGTACGGCGCTTGAACCAGCCCGTCGCACGATCCATTGCCGAATCATACCAGCCCTCAATCTCGGCCCGCAGCCGTTCGACATCACCTCCGGCAAGCCGGTCCAGGGCGCGGTAGGTCTTCTGGATTTGCTGGCTGGTTTGCGGATCCCGGAAGAGATCAAGCATGGTCGCCGAGAAGATCTCCCGCGGGATATATGAGGGTAGCGCCGTCCCGGGCTTTCCGAGGCCCTTGATCCCCGGTCCCCGGGCTTCCCGGCTGCCCCAGGTTCCGCGATAAAGTGCAGATACCAGAGGGTGCTCATAGAACCTGCCAAGGAGGGCCCTGTCATTCTGGAGCAGCTCCGAAATGGCGTGCTCCAGGTCCCTCGCACGGGATTTCAGCACGCCCTCAATGGCTTCCTGCAGGGCGGTGAGCACAAGGCTCATCAACAGGAAGACCATCACCAGTCCGGCCGCAACTTCGAGCACATCGGATCCGAACATCAGATTTTCCCTCTTTGCCGGTCATCGACCCGAATTTTCACCCATAGGTGGCACAGAATTCCGGACGCGCATAGGTAAGGATAGTTCCAGATCCGTCGGATCACGCATCGGATGCGGGTATGCAGGTCGATTCCCAGGGCCCATCCGGGTTCAGATGTCGCCCCGATCCGCAGATTGTCTCTGCAAGTCGTGGAATGCTGGCGTAATTTTCAGATCGCGGTGAAGGCCTCACCAGTTTCGCAGAGCCCTGAAGCGAAATGTCTTGCTTGTGCCCGAGCCGGTCTCTTTGAGATATGCTTGTCATGCCCGCAAATCAGCTCCAGGTCGGGGCTACAGCGCCCCAAAAGGACCAACCCTTGGCCGCCAAACCCATCGAGGTCTTCATCGACGCCGACGCCTGTCCGGTAAAGGACGAGGTCTACAAGGTGGCCGGGCGCTATGGTCTGAAGACCTGGGTGGTTTCCAACGCCTTCATGCAGATCCCGCAGTCGCCGATGATCGCCCGGATGATTGTCGATGCCGGGCCGGATGTGGCCGATGACTGGATCGCAGGACAGATCTCACCCGGGGATGTGGCCATCACCAATGACATACCCCTGGCCGAGCGGGTGCTGCAGGCGGGGGGGCATGCCCTGTCGGCCACGGGGCGACCCTTCACCGAGAATTCCATAGGCCAGGCCATCGCCCAGCGGGCCCTGATGGAGCAGCTGAGGTCCACCGGAGAGTTTACCGGCGGGCCCAAACCCTTTGACCGGAATGATCGCTCGCGCTTCCTGCAGGCCCTGGATGAAGTGATTCAGAAAGAACGACGCAAACGCGGAATCCGGTGATTTGCGGGTCGGGCGAGTTGGAGTAGTGACTGGCCACAGACACTGATTTTCCGGAGAGACCCATGCGCGCCCGCCCCAACGCCTTTGCCCCTCTTGCTGTGGCCATACTGGGCCTGACCCTGGCCAGTTGCAGCAAGCCCGCAGACGACGCCAAGGAAGACTCCCGTGAGGCCAGCGAGGCCGCGGAACCGGCAGAACTGACCGATGCCCAGAAGGCCGCCCTGGTTGCGGAACTTCCCGCGCCCTACAGCGCCGGCGACATTGCCCATGGCAAGCAGCTCTTTGCCGTCTGCAAGGCCTGCCACACCCTGGTCCAGGGCGGGGCCATGAACAAAGGGCTGGCCA
>CAIYSH010000207.1 GCA_903928755.1 uncultured Alphaproteobacteria bacterium
GAGCATGCGCGGCGCTTGCAGATCATGGCGGAAACGCCGTCCGGCGACATGAATGTCGAGGACTGTGCCATACTGTCCCGGGCCATGGCCGAAGTCCTCGACGCCGCGGACCCGATAACCGGTGAATATACCCTGGAAGTCTCCTCGCCGGGGGTCGACCGCCCCCTGACCCGACTGAAGGACTTCGTGACCTTCGAAGGCCATGAGGCCCGTCTCGAACTCGACCGCGTCGCCGAGGGCCGCAAGCGGTTCAAGGGCGTTCTGGCCGGGGTCGAGGACGACCAGGTCGCCATTGATCTGGAGGGAGAGGAAGCCACGGCCCTTGTGCCCTTCTCCTGGATCGTCGAAGCCAAACTTTCCCTGACCGACAAGCTGCTCAAGCGGGGTGCCGATGTGCGCGCCGCCCGCCTGGCGGACGAAACCTCAAAGACCGAACTGTAAGGACAAAGACCCATGGCCCTGACCGGAATTTCCGCCAATCGGCTTGAGCTGCTGCAGATCGCCGACGCCGTGGCGCGCGAAAAGAACATCGATCGGGAAATCGTCATCGAGGCGATTGAGGAAGCGATCCAGAAGGGCGCCCGGTCCCGCTATGGTGCCGAGCACGACATCCGGGTCAATATCGACCAGAAGACCGGCGAGACCATCGTCAAGCGGGTGATCACCGTGGTCGCTGACGATGCCGTATTCGAGAATGAGGAAGGCGTCGCCGAAGAGCCTCCAGGCGGCCGACGCCTGGCAGACGCCCTGCGCACCGACAAGGATGCCGTCATCGGCAAGACCTATGAAGAGGTCCTGCCGCCCTTCGAATTCGGCCGGGTCCAGACCCAGATGGCCCGCCAGGTTGTCACCGGCAAGGTCCGCGAGGCCGAGCGCGAGCGCCAGTTCGAAGAGTTCAAGGATCGCGTCGGCGAGATCATCAGCGGCACGGTCAAGCGCGTCGAATACGGCAATACCGTCGTCGATCTGGGCCGGGGTGAAGGCATCATGCGCCGGGATCAGTCCATTCCCCGCGAGAACTTCAACATCGGCGACCGTATCCGTTGCTACATCTATGACGTCCGTCGGGAAGCCAAGGGCCCGCAGATCCTGCTGTCCCGCGCGCACGGTGGCTTCATGGCCAAGCTGTTCGCCCAGGAAGTTCCGGAAGTCTATGACGGTGTGATCGAAATCCGCGCCGTGGCCCGCGACCCGGGCAGCCGCGCCAAGATGGCCGTCATTTCCAATGACAGCTCCATCGACCCGGTCGGGGCCTGCGTCGGCATGCGCGGCAGCCGCGTTCAGGCGGTCGTCGCCGAATTGCAGGGCGAAAAGATCGACATCATCCAGTGGAGCCCGGACGAGGCGACCTTCATCGTCAATGGTCTTGCGCCTGCGGAAGTCTCCAAGGTCGTCATGGACGAAGAAGACGAGCGGGTCGAAGTGGTGGTTCCCGACGAGCAGCTGTCCCTGGCCATTGGCCGTCGCGGCCAGAATGTCCGTCTGGCCAGCCAGCTGACCGGCTGGCAGATCGACATCATGACGGAAAGCCAGGAGAGCGAGCGCCGTCAACGGGAGTTCACCGAGCGTACCGCACTCTTCCAGGAAGCCCTGGATGTGGACGAAGTCATCGCCCAGCTGCTGGTGACCGAGGGCTTCGTCAGCGTCGAGGACGTCGCTTATGTGGAAAACGCCGAAGTCGCCGCCATTGAAGGCTTTGACGAGGACACAGCCGAGGAAATCCAGGCCCGGGCCCGTGACTTCCTGGAGCGCGAAGCTGCCGAGCTGGACTCAAAGAGGCGCGAGCTGGGAGTCGAAGACGGAGTGCTGCAGATCGAAGGCGTCAGCCTGCCCATGGCTGTTGCTCTGGGCCAGGGCGATGTGAAGAGCGTCGAAGATCTCGCAGGGCTGGTCCCTGACGACCTTCGCGGCTGGTTCGAAAGCAAGGGCGGCGAGCGTGTCCGGGAAGCCGGTATTCTCGAGACCTTCGGCCTGGATCCCGCCGAGGCAGAGGCCCTGATCATGCGCGCCCGCGTCGTGATGGGCTGGGTTGAGGCACCCCCGGAGCCGGAAGTCCAGGAGGCACCTGTGGTGGCACTGACCGAGCAGGAACAGGTCTTCGGAATATCAGGCAGCTAGGGCGAGGATCAGAACCACGTCCGTGCCCCCAACAACACTGGCTCAGGCTTCACGCGAACGTCGAGACCTGGCGACAGGCGTAGTCATGGCCGAAGAAGGCCTGATCCGTTTTGTCGCCGGGCCAGAGGGTATCGTGACGCCTGATCTTGCCAGGAAGTTGCCGGGCCGTGGCCTTTGGGTGGCCGCCGATCGGGCCTCTGTCGATCTGGCCGCCAGGAAGGGGCTGTTTGCCCGTTCCGCCAAGGCCAGGCTGACGGCGCCTGCCGACCTGTCGGATCAGGTGGAGACCCTGCTTCATTCGCGCGTTCTGCAGGGGCTTGGCCTTGCGAAACGGGCTGGTGATCTCATTTCAGGGTTCGAAAAGGTCGCCGCGGCCCTCGGGTCAGGAAAGGCCGCCTGGCTGATAGAAGCCTCCGACGGTGCGCCTGACGGTCGCCGGAAGATACAGAATGCTGCGCGAAAGTCCCCTAGACCCGCCCGTTTGCTGGGTGTTTACACCGCAATGGAATTGGGTTTGGCCTTGGGGGGTGAGAATGTGATACACACCGCCTTCCTTGCAGGGCGTGGCGCTGATCGCTGGACTTTAGACGTCATGCGTTTATCAGGTTTTCGCCCGCTCCTTCCCGAGAGCTGGCGCGAGGAATTTTAGTGGCGGGCAGAACCTTTCCGGGTTTTGCGCGCCAATTGCTGTTGAATGTGGCTGGGATCGCCCGGCCGGTATGTAAAGCGAGCGCATGAGCGACGAGAACGACAACGGCCGACCCCCCGCCCCTGGCGGACGCGCCCCACTGACCCTGAAGCCCAGAACGGGCGGCGGAGCCGTGAGCGCGGGTACGGTAAAGCAGACCTTCAGCCATGGTCGTTCCAAGACCGTCGTCGTGGAAACCAAGCGCACCCGCCCGCATCCAGGCCCCTCTGGCAACCTTGCCGCGCCATCGTCTGCGGAAAAGCGGGTCTTTACGCCCCCCTCGGCACCGGCCCCCCGCCCGCCCGTTTCGACGGCAGCTGATGGGAACCTGTCATCTGAGGAACTGAGAGCCCGTCAACGCGCAGCCCTGGAGCATCAGGCCCGTCAGGCTGCGGAGGCCCGGGAACGCGATGACCGCGCCCGCGCCGA
>CAIYSH010000208.1 GCA_903928755.1 uncultured Alphaproteobacteria bacterium
CGAGACAGCCATGGAGTTGACCCATGGGCAGGCACCCTCGTCGGTCATCCGGGAAATCCTGGCGGCGGGCCGGGAAATGCTCAATGAGCCGGTGGAGCCGCTACCCGGCGTGGATCACGCCCTGGCAGAGCTGTCCAAGGCCTACCGTCTGGTCCTGATCACCAAGGGCGACCTGCTGCATCAGGAGCAGAAGCTGGCGGCCTCTGGCCTGGGCGATCTTTTCGCCGCCGTGGAGATTGTCAGCGAAAAGGACACCGAGACCTATCGCAGGGTCTTCGAGCGTCACGGCACGGGCGCGGATCAGGCGGTCATGTGCGGAAATTCGCCGCGCTCAGACATTCTGCCTGCCCTGGATGCCGGCGCCTGGGCCGCCCATGTGCCCTATGTCCTCACCTGGGAGCATGAGCTGGTGGACCTGCCCATGAAGCACCCGCGCTTTGTCGAACTCGCGTCGATCTCGCAGCTGCCGGCCTGGGTCTCAAGCCTGGGCTGAGACCATCCAGCTGGCGGACAGGATCTTGACGCCTTCGGGCCCGTCGTGGGCTGCCAGCGCGGCGCGGACGGCGTCGATCACCGCTTCGCGCCTGTCAGGGTTTTCCCGCAACACTGCGCCCAGTGGTCCGATCTTCAGGGTCGTCGCCAGGGACTGCTCCAGGTCGCCACTGCCGATTTTCTGATCGTGCGCGATCAAGGTCACCGCGGAGAATCCTGCGGCCTCCAATATCCCCTTCAGCCGATCGCCGTCCGCAAAGGCAAAGGGACCTGGCGCATGGGGCACCTGAGGCGGGGCCGGCGGCAAGAGGTGGGCAACCGCCCGGGTCGGCAGGGACATGAAGAGGTTTTCCGCCGGGGTCCGCCAGCAGACAAAAGCGAGCTTGCCACCTGGCTTCAGAGCCTTGCGGATGTTCTGAAAGGCCGCCGTGGGGTCGGCGAAGAACATCACGCCAAACCGGGAAAAGGCGCTGTCAAAGGAATGAGGCGTGAAGCCAAAGGTCTGGGCGTCAGCTTCCATGAACTGCGCCTGGTCGAGCCCGGCTGCCCTGGCGCGATGTTCAGCCACAGCCAGCATGGGTCGTGAAATGTCGAGGCCCTGGGCCAGGCCAGTGGGCCCAACAGCCTGCGCCAGGGACAGGGTCGATTGTCCGGCGCCGCACCCGATATCGAGAATACGCTGCCCCTTTCCTGGGGCCAGGGCTTCCATGGCCTTCAGGCCCAGGGGTTCCAGCTGATGGTCGAGCCGCGCCTGCATGGCGGCCCAGGTCTCCCCGGCACCGGCATTCCAATAGGCGATCTGGTCGGCATTGGTCTCGGTCATGGGGCGATGGGGGCGCAGACCCGCTCCAGCCAGGCGCGGAGCTCAGGTTTGAGGCGCGGACCGACCTCGGCCACAACGCGGGCATGATAGGCGTCAAGCTGGGCCCGTTCATCGGCCCGCAGCAGATCGACAGCGATCAGGCGGCGATCAATGGGGGCCAGGGTCAGGGCCCTGAATCCCAGCATCCTGCGTTCTCCGCCGGGGATTTCCTCAGGCTCGGTGACGTATTGCAGGTTCTCGATCCGGATGCCGTAGGCACCTTCCTTGTAATAGCCGGGCTCATTGGAAACGATCATGCCAGGGCGCAGGGCTACAAGATTGGGGGCCTTGGCGATCCGGTGCGGGCCCTCGTGGACCCCCAGATAGACCCCGACCCCGTGGCCGGTGCCATGGTCATAGTCAAAACCCTGAGCCCAGAGGGCCGTCCGGGCCAGGGCGTCCAGGGCCGAGCCCGTGGTGCCAGGCGGGAACCTGACGGCCGCAAGGGCCAGGTGCCCCTTCAGCACCAGGGTGAAGCGCTCGCACATTTCCCGGCTGGGGGTTCCCATGGCCATGGTGCGGGTGACGTCTGTAGTCCCGTCCAGATACTGGGCCCCGGAGTCCACCAGCAGGATCGAGCCCGGCGTGGTCTTCTTGTTCAGCCGCTCGGTGGGCCGGTAGTGGGGCAGGGCAGCGTTGGAGAGGGCCCCGGCTATGGTGTCGAAGCTCAAGTCCCTCATGGCACCGCTCTCGGCCCGGAAGGCCTCAAGGCGGGTCACCACCTCCATCTCATCGGGGAAGGTGGTCTGGGCCTCGGTATCGATCCAGTGCAGGAACTTGGCCAGGGCCACGCCATCGCGGATGTGGGCCTCGGTGGTCCCGGCGATCTCGGTCGTATTCTTGCAGGCCCGGGGCAGGGCGCAGGGATCATCGCCGCGCACCACCTGGGCACCCGCGGCGTTCAGGGCCTCGAAATACCAGGCCGATGACAGGGCCGGGTCCACCAGAACCCGCTTGCCCTTCAGCGCCGCGAGGGCGGGATCGAGATCAGCTGGGGTCTCCAGGGAGACCTGATTGCCCAGCCAGGCGGGCAGGGCCTCGGTCACCTTGGCAGGCTCCATGAACAGGCGCGCCGTTCCGTCCTTGTTGAGCACGGCCTGGCTGATGGGCAGGGGGGAGCGGATCACGTCGCCACCGCGGATGTTGAACAGCCAGGCAATGGAGGCTGGGGCGGTGATCACTGCGGCGTCTGCGCCCAGGCGCTCCAAGGTCGCGCCGACCCGGGCGCGCTTGTCGGTGGAGTCCTCACCCGAATAGTCCAGAGGCTGGGGAACCACCGGGGCCATGGGCTGGGCTGGGCGCTCGGTACCCCAGGCCTGATCCAGCGGGCTGATCTCGACGGGCTTCAGAACGGCACCAGACTTGGCGGCGGCAATGCGAAGGTGCCCAAGGGCGTCGGGGCTGTGCAGGCGCGGATCATAGCCCACCACCTGACCGGCCTTGACGGCGGTCTCCACATAGAGCGGCACCCCGCCCTCCACGAGATCGCGGATCTCGAAGACTGACTGATCTACCTGATCGCGGACCTGCAAGGTGTAGCGACCATCCACAAAGACGGCGGCCTTGTCCTTCAGGATTACCGCGGCCCCAGCCGACCCGGTGAAGCCTGTGGCCCAGGCCAGGCGGTCATTGGCCTGGGGCAGGTATTCATTCTGGTGCTCGTCTTCGTGGGGCACGAGAAAGCCGTCGAGGCCCTGACGGGCCATGGCCTGACGGATCAGGGGCACGTGCCTGGGGCCAAAGGACGGGTCGGTGGATTCTGTGAAGGTCTGATGCATGGACGTCATCTAAGGCCTTCGACTGAGGCTCGCAAAGGGGCGCCGCTTGCTCGGGGGCGTATTTTCAGGCATTTTCGCCCCATGATCGCGATCGCCGCCCAGGCCTGCTCCAATTCAAACGGTCCCTCCGGGATCGTTCGTCGGCGTGCGCCTTAGGCCCTAGCTTGACGATCAGATCCCGCCCAATCGGACGGGATCGCTGACGAAGCCCGTTCGAAAATCAAAAATCGGAGAGCTTCCATGACTGACCCCAAACCCTGGTTTCCCGTTGAAACCGAACGATTACGACTTCGGGAGTTCCGCCCAGAGGATGAGGCGGATGTGCATGCCTATGCCAGCATTCCAGCAGTCTCCCGCTACATGGTCTGGGGACCGAATACGGAGGCAGAGACCAGGTTCTTCCTGGGCAAGAGCATTGAGAGCCAGACCCGTTGGCCACGAACCGATGTCAGCCTGGCCATGGCGACGAAGTCCGGGGACAGGGTGATCGGCGCCATCCGCTTGTGGGAGGTCGACACGGATAACCGCACAGCCGAGATCGGCTACAGCCTTCACCGGGACTTCTGGCGTCAGGGCCTGACCTTTGAGGCAGCCCGGGCGCTGATCCAGGTGGGCTTCGAAACCCTGGGCCTGCACCGGATTGTCGCCACCTGCGATGTGCGCAACCGCGGCTCCTGGGGCGTCATGCGCAAGCTCGGTATGCGCCGGGAGGGTCGGTTCCAGCAAAACAGGATGATCAAGGGCGCCTGGCGCGACACCTATGCCTACGCCCTGCTGGCGGATGAATGGCGTGCGGCCCAATCATAATTTCATCCGGATATAAATTGACGGGGGCAGGAAAGCGCGTACAACCCGCCTCCGTCAGTTCGGATCAGGATCATGGAAAACCAGCGAAAGCGTGAAATCACCGCGGCCTTTAAGGAACGCAAGTCCCAGCCGGGGATTTTCCGGGTGGACTGCGCCGCCTCCGGCGAGACCTGGGTCGGGATCAGCCGCAACCTCGACTCAGCCCAGAACTCGGTCTTCTTCCAGCTGCGCATGGGCAGCCACCGCAACAAGGCCATGCAAGCCGCCTGGGCCGCCCACGGGGAGGCGGGCTTCGTCTACGCCGTCTCCGAAGTGCTCGAGATCAAGGACGTCAGCCCCTACATCCTTGATCGCCTCCTAAAGGAGCGCCTGGCCCACTGGCGGAAGGAATTGGGCGCTGGGTCCGTTGTGGGATGAATTGAGACGTCATCCTTAGCATTGTGGAGTCTATACTTAGATATTATCCACATGTTCCAAGTTCTCTAGATTGCAAATCTCGGCAATTTCTGCAAGTGAACTGGAAGTTCTGACTTTGCTCACGTCTTCAAGGAATTGTAGTTTTTCTCTTTGAAAATAATAGTCAAGAGTAAATGTCTGGAGATGTTTGCAGGTTCGCCATTGGACATAAACAAGTGAAACCTGAGTCATGGGTTCAGCATCTAATTCGATTTGGCGCTTTCCAAATTTAAATGGAAATAATTTGCTGATAATATTTCCTTTTTGTTCGATCTCTTGAGCTGATATTATGCGCCATCGATTGTAATCGCTGTCGATGAGTTCCATGCCAACCAAAACATTCTGCTTTAATGTCTGGCGGCCACACTTTGTAAGATCTTCTATTCCCGAGAAACAATAAAGTTCGTCACTCGGCGTAAACCCGAAAGCTGGAAAATTGATTTCCATTTCACATGACTTCATCGTGTTTCCCCCGCAAAATTCATAAGCCCGCAACAAGCTCCAAAAATCCTTATCTCCGTCCGGCCCGTGGCGTGCTGTTTTCTCTGCCGCTAAGAGGGCGACTCAAGTTCTCCCATGCATCAGCTGTATAGGCGCCAATCGCGACAGGAACCGTCTTCTGCCAATCGGTTGTTCCATGCCAAAGGCGCAGCGCCGGATTGAATTGTGGCGAACCTTCCCAACGCGAATGTATGCGCCGGTGAATATCCTTCCTTAGCGGCTTTAGAAGTGGATAGCTGTTTCGCCAATCTGGAGTCGTCCGACTAGAGCCGTCTAAGTGAATTGAATGGTGTACTTCCTCCCCTGGTTTTACAAGGCCAGCCTTGCGCATGACCCTTGCCGCCTTTTTGGCGGACATAGACCCCATGTCTAAGACTTTAAGGCCCTTGCGAGCCGCCTTTACGCCCTTCGCAACCGCGCCAATGGGAAGTACGTCCCCCACAGCCATGGCCGCGTTAAACGCCGCTTCACCATAGTTCCCATCCTGCAGGTCGCCAGCGGCCTCCCATGCCGGGCCCACAACCGGGATGAAGGACTCCGCAAGGTTTGGCCGCGGGATTTTCGGTCCCTTTTGAAAATCCTCGAGCGCGTCTTGGGCGAAATCTAAGGGCGACGAGACTTGAGGGGCGCTCAAGATGGGGCTGCGCACAGGTTTAGTTTCTGTGGCCACCCCGGAGGGCTGACGACCATCGGATCCCGTCTGATTAAAATAGAAACGTCGTGCGTCCTCTGAGTTGGAGCGACGTTCCTGCTCTATTTCCATCGTCGAACGGCGAAACCACCGCTGGAGGGCCGCACCGCTAAGGCGGGAAGGATCTGATTGTCGTAGAGCCAAAAAGAGTTCTCCTTAATAGGCGTCCTGAAATTGGAATTGCGGCTCTGAAAATCCGTTGAGGCCAGTCAAACGGCGGCAGGCTGATTTCAATTCCCGGACGTGATCGACATGACGGAATATGACACGGAAGCCCGCCTTTGACAAGAACAAAAAGAGAACATTTGGGAACCTGGGCCAACCCTTTCCCTATTCGAAGTTTCTATAGCCGGGCTCTGCCGACGCCATTTAAAACAGCGCCAAATCCCAGCGAGCTCCCATGACCCACCTCCGCCTCACCCTCGGCCCCTATGACTTCACCGGCCGCCTGGAAACCGAGACCGCCCCCAAGACCTGCGCCGCCATCCTCGCTAAGCTGCCCTTCGAGACCCAAATGGTTCACGTGCGCTGGAGCGGCGAGGCGATCTGGGCGCCCTTAGGAGATTTTGAATTCGGAGTTCCGGCGGAGAACGCCACCAGCTATCCCGCCCCCGGCCAGATGCTACTCTATCCCGGCGGGATAAGTGAGACCGAGCTCCTCCTGGCCTACGGCCCCGTCCGGTTCGCCAGCAAGGCCGGCCA
>CAIYSH010000209.1 GCA_903928755.1 uncultured Alphaproteobacteria bacterium
ATGTCGCCCCGGCCCCGATCACCGTATGGATCTCGTCGATGAACAGAATGGCGTCTGGATGGTTTTCCAGTTCCTTCATCACTTGTTTGATCCGCTCCTCGAAATCACCCCGATACCGGGTCCCGGCCAGGAGGGAGCCCATATCCAGGGAAAAAATCGTCGAACCGGCCAGGACTTCTGGCACCTGCTTGTTGATGATCTTGCGGGCCAGTCCCTCGGCAATGGCGGTCTTGCCAACGCCCGGATCGCCGACCAGCAGGGGATTGTTCTTGGTTCGGCGGCACAGGATCTGGATGCAGCGTTCGACTTCCGGCAGGCGTCCGATCAGCGGGTCGACCTTACCCTGCTTGGCCTTTTCGTTGAGATTGACACAATAGGCGTCGAGGGCCTCTCCGCCTGTCTTGGTATTGGGCTTTTCTTCGTCGTCAGCGCCCTTGACGGGCTTGGTTTCGCTGGCCCCGGGCTTTTTGGCGATGCCATGTGCGATATAATTGACCGCGTCGTAGCGGGTCATGTCCTGCTCCTGCAGGAAGTAGGCGGCATGGCTCTCCCGTTCGGAGAAGATGGCCACGAGCACATTGGCACCGGTCACTTCTTCCCGGCCCGACGACTGCACGTGGATCACCGCGCGCTGGATCACCCGCTGGAAACTGGGGGTCGGCTTGGCGTCCTCACCATCATCAACCACCAGGGACCGGAGTTCGTTGTCCACATAGTTGGTGAGGGTGACCTTGAGCGCACCGATATCGACATCACACGCTTTCATGACCCCGACAGAGTCGTCGTCGTCGACCAATGAGAGCAGCAGATGTTCCAGGGTGGCGTATTCGTGCTTCCGCTGAGTAGCGAAGCCGACGGCGCGATGGAGCGAGTCTTCGAGTTGGCGCGAGAATGACGGCAAGGTCGCCTAGTCCTTTTCCATGGTGCATTGAAGCGGATGTTGGTGCCGTCTGGCAGTCTCAATAACCTGAGCCACCTTTGTTTCCGCCACTTCGTATGTATAGACGCCGCAGACACCAACACCGTGTTGGTGAACATGCAGCATGATTTCCGTCGCCTCTTCACGCGACTTGTGAAAATACTGTTCCAGTACGTACACGACAAATTCCATCGGCGTGTAATCGTCGTTCAGAATCAGCACTCTGTAGAGCGAAGGCTTTTGGGTCTTCGTCTTTGTCTTGGTGATCACCGTCGTACGGTCGCCCGTCGCCTGATCACCTTGCTTACGCTCGGCCATCGAACAGGTCTCCAAACGGCACCTTCGCCGCTCCTGCCAGCTGATTAGATATGGAATCTGGCGCGCTTTGAAAGGGTTGAATTCATTTCAACCCGAGAGATCGTGTGGACGGGCCTCGATTCAGGCCATCAAGGCGGTTACGGTGGAGGTACCGCAGCGCCAATTCACCCTGCTGCCGGGGGTTTGCGGCGCAGCGCCCGACCCGATGTCAGGGCTCCGGCTCCGAATCGCGCGCGGAGATCATCTGCAGTCTGCTCACTGGCCAGTCTGCGTTTTTCGTCCTCTCCAAAAAAATCAGTTTCTGCATCCTGTGCCAGCACCAGCTCCGAGATTCCGATCCCTATCAGGCGGAAGGCGCGACCTTGCCGCCCTGATGCGAGTTCCGCGGCCAGCAGTTCACGTCCGACCGCAAGGATGGTCCGGCCCGTCTGGGTGGGGACGGGAAGGGCCCGGCGGCGGGTCAGGATCCGGAAGTCTTCGCCCCGCAGCTTTAGCGTGACGACCCGACCCGCGAAGCCTGTGCTTCTCGCCAGCCTGCCGACCTTTTCGGCCAGGGCCACCAGATGGTCGTCAAGCCCCGCAAGCGTATCGAGATCGGAATCGAAGGTGGTTTCTGCGCTGATCGACTTGCGGACCTGGTCGGGGTCTACCGCCCGGGTGTCCTGCCCCTGTGCCAGGCGATGCAGACGCAGGCCGCCTGACCCCAGCAATCGGGTCAGGACCTTGAGGTCAGCCGCCGCGATCTGCCCCACCGTGGTGAATCCGCCGGCCTCCAGACTACGGACCATGGCAGGGCCGACCCCGGGGAGAATGCCTACCGACCTGGTCTCCAGGAAGGTCCTGGCCTCCTGGTGGCCGATGATCGAAAACCCGCGGGGTTTATCAAGATCGGAGGCGATCTTGGCGAGGAACTTGTTGGCTGCAAGCCCGATGGAAACGGTAATGCCCACCTCGGCTTCGATGCGGGCCTGCAGTCTCGCCAGGGTAATGGCCGGCGTGGCACCGTGCAGCCGGTCCGTACCGGACAGATCCATCCAGGCCTCGTCAAGCGAGAGGGGCTGCACAAGAGGCGTGAGGCTGCGCATCATGGTCATGATCCGGCGGCTCTCAGTCCGGTATTTCTGGAAATCAGGTTTTATGACGACGGCTTGCGGGCAGGCTTTCAGGGCCTTGAACATCGGCATTGCCGACCGCACGCCGGACATTCTGGCAATATAACAGCAGGTTGTTACGACGCCGCGGGTGCCGCCCCCGACGATGACCGGCCTGTCCCGCAGGTCCGGCCGATCGCGCTTTTCCACCGACGCATAGAAGGCATCGCAGTCCAGATGTGCGATGGAAAGGGCGGCCAGTTCCGGATGACGCACTATGCGCGGTGACCCGCAGGCTGGGCACCTCCGGTCCATGTCGCCTGATCTGAAGCAATCCCGACATAGGCCGATCACAGGCAATGCCTTTTGCTGCCGGTCGTCCCGACCCGGGCGTTGGTGCTTATCTTCACCGTCTTGCCTCGTTCCCCTGCGGGTGGCTCGTCACCTATGAAATCGCCGCCTCAATGGCCTGTCGCAAGGCGTCCCAGTCGTCGATCCGCCGATGCATGTCGGGTTTTGATGGTGCCAGATCGCGCAGTCTCGGATCGGCGACAGTCTGGAAGCGGCTGATCCCGGGCGCGTGCTCGGCCACAGAATCAAGGTTGGACAGCATGTCATCCACAAATGCGACGGGGGCGGAGACCTGTCTTGCCATTGCGGCTGCGAGTGGGCCCTTGGGGCCGCTGTTCAGGACCAGGGGATAGTCCATGCGATGCCGACCCAGCCACCTGGCCCGGGCCAGTCGGGCCTGGCCCGGTGCATTGGTCAGGATTACGATGTTTGCGATCCGAGAGAGGTCGCGGAGCGCTTCGGAGCCCCCTTCGGCGAGTGCCATGTCCCCGCAGGCATGCCGGAAAAAATCATCGAAATGGGATTTGCCCACATTGATGTCCAGGTGCTCGGTCTCGCCGGGCCGGTATATGTTCTGAAACAGGGCAAAGCGCTCAAGCCGGAACTCAAGACCCTGGAGCGCCAGGTAGTCGCCAAAGCCCTGCATGAACAGGCCAAGGACCTCATCGACATCGACGATCACAAGGGGGCGGGACCGGATCACGCCCAGACTGGCCAGATCAGGAGTCTTCACCGGACGTGCAGCTATTTCCGACAAGGCATCTCCAGCGCGACTAACGTGAGTTTAAGGATATCCGTGTGATCAATCTGGAAATTATGGGGTTCAGGCGCGAATCGTCCGGGCCCGAGTGCAGCGTCGGGAAGTAAATGGTCAAAAAAATCCTCATCGTCGAGGATAACGAGCTCAACATGAAACTGTTTCATGATCTGCTCGATGCTCAGGGTTATCAGACCCTGCAGACCCGTGAGGGCCTGCAGGCCCTGTCGATTGCGCGGGAGCACAGACCCGACCTGATCCTTATGGACATCCAGTTGCCCGAGATTTCCGGCCTCGAGGTCACCAAATGGCTGAAGGAAGACGACGATCTGGCCTCCATTCCGGTCGTCGCCGTCACGGCCTTTGCGATGAAGGGTGATGAGGAGCGGATTCGTGAAGGAGGCTGTGAGGCCTATATCTCGAAGCCGATTTCGGTTTCCCATTTCCTTGAAACCATCCGCAGACTGCTGGAAAAGCCGACATGACCGCGCGAATCCTCGTTGTAGATGACATCGAAGCCAATGTGCGGCTGCTGGAGGCCAAGCTTACGGCGGAATATTATGAGGTGTTTTCGGCCTATGACGGGGCGACCGCCCTGGCCAAGGCCGTTGCGGAAAAACCTGACATCATATTGCTGGATGTGATGATGCCCGGGATGGACGGGTTCCAGGTCTGCCGTCGCCTGAAGGATGATCCCGAGACGCGACATATACCGGTTGTCCTGGTGACAGCTCTGGATGGTCGATCTGATCGTATTCTCGGCCTCGAGGCGGGCGCTGATGAATTCCTGACCAAGCCAATTGACGATGTCATGCTCTTTGCGCGTGTCCGCAGCCTGACACGGCTGAAGATGGTCATTGACGAACTGCGCGACCGTGAAGCGTCCGGACGCCGGATGGGGGTCATTGCCGGCGCTTCAGCGCGTCTTGGTGGGACGGGTGGTCGCATACTGATCGTGGATGACAATGAGCGTCAGGCCGAGCGGATTTCATCCGAACTTTCCATCGAACATCGACCCATTGTCGAAACCGACCTTGAGAAGGCGTTGATTTCTGCCAAGGGACCGGTTGATCTGATCATCGTCAATGCGATGGCCAAAACCTTCGATGGTCTTCGATTTTCGGCACAGATCCGGTCGGACGAAGCGACACGACACCTGCCGATTCTTGCCATTGTGGACTTCGATGAACGAACCCGGCTGGTGAAATCACTTGATCTTGGTGTCAGCGATATCCTGCCCAAGCCGATAGACCCCCAGGAGCTTTCTGCGCGGGTGCGGACCCAGATCAAGCGCAAGCGTTACACCGACTATCTGCGGGATAACCTTGACCACTCACTTGAGCTTGCGGTTACAGACCAACTGACCGGCCTGCACAATCGCCGATACATGACCGGCCAGCTGGATGCCCTTGTCAAAAGATCGGTGCTTGGTGGAGATCCCGTCGCGATCCTTCTGATAGACATAGATTTTTTCAAACGCATCAATGACAGCTACGGGCACGATGTCGGCGACGAGGTTCTGCGTGAATTTGCCGTCCGGCTGGCTTCCAATGTGCGGGCCATAGACATCCCCTGCCGTTACGGCGGGGAGGAGTTCGTTGTGGTCATGCCCGATACCGGGCTTGTTGACGCCGAGCGGATTGCCGAGCGAATCCGGCGGCATGTTGCCGGCTCTCCGTTCCGGGTCATGAGCGGATCAGAACTGCTCAGCGTGACCATTTCGATCGGCGTTGCTGCAAGCCTGGGCGCAAGCGAAAGACCTGAAATGTTGCTGAAGCGTGCGGATGAGGGCGTTTACGAGGCCAAGGCACAGGGGCGGAACAAGGTCATCGCCCGGGCGGCCTGATTTCCGACCGCAATGTAGACCATAGAAAAAGCGCCCGACCGCAAAGTCCGGGCGCTTTTTTCAGATCAAAGGAGTCTATGGACCCTACTTGATCTTGCCTTCCTTGAATTCCACATGCTTGCGGACGACGGGGTCGTATTTCCGCATGACCAGCTTTTCGGTCTTGGTGCGCGCATTCTTCTTGGTCACGTAGAAAAAGCCGGTATCAGCCGACGAATTCAGGCGAATCTTGATTGAGGCGGGCTTCGCCATGATCGATCCTTGGGCGGGGCCGGACGCGGGAACGCGACGGCGGGTGTTCTAAAGAGCGGCGGAAAATACGAATCCCCGCGTCAAAGTCAATGGCGCGCTACAGAACTCTTGGTTTTGTTGGCCCCATGCGGAAGCGCATGTAGGGAATAGGCCGTTCCGGTTCCTCGAGACGGGCCTCCGCCTCCTTGATCACCGAACGGGTCACCATGGGAAGATTGAGCTCCAGGGCCTCTTCAAATTCGAACCAGGCAATCTCTTCCAGTTCCCCACAATCGGGCTGACGGTCCAGGCTGATCAGTCGCTCGGCGTCGGCCATCAGGAACCAGGTATCGAAGCGCTTGGCCAGAACTGGCGGTGTCACGGCGCGGTAGATAATGGACAGGGCTTCCAGGTCAGGCAGGGCCCCCAGGGCCAGGAATTCCCGCCAGGGGCCAGCTGCGGGCCGGGGATCGGCCCGTTTGGCCAGGAGAAGGCCCGCTTCCTCGAAGGTTTCCCGAATCGCCGCCAAGGCCAGGGCGCGGCCGCGATTGCCCGGCAGGTGCGCATGGAACTTGCCGGCGACCTCTGGCTTGAGCTCCGTCGCAAACGGCGCACGGAAGTCGGCCTTGTCGATACGGCCGCCAGGGAACACCCATAGATTGGGCATGAAGTCGTGGCCGCCATTGCGCTTGCCCATCAGGACGCGGGGTTTGGGACCATCCCTGCGAATGATGAATAGGGTGGCGGCGTCTCTTGGCTTGACGGCGGGGGCGCCTTCAGGGCGCATACGGGATCCATCGGCGCGGCGGATGGGGGGTGCTTCTTCGGTCATGACGAAACTCTAGGACCGGTTTTCGATCAAGGAAACGGCGCCCTTACGTCAATTTTGAAAGCTGCGCGCTTGCGTCGCTGTTTTTTGGGAGGGCTCATGTCCCTACAGGCCTTTGTCCTTAAGCCCGGCCAGACCCCTTTGGAGGCCTGGGATGACCCCATTAAGGGCGTCGTCACCTGGCGGACCCTGCTCAGCGGCGATCGGACGCCCTCAAGGGGCCTGACCATGGGCGTGGCGGATGTGCCGGAGGGCGTGGATGGAAAGCCTAGGGTCCATCGTCACGCCGAAGACGAGGCGTATTACATATTGTCAGGGCGGGGGATCATGCGGATCGAGGGCGTCGACCACGATCTCGCGCCAGGCGATACGGTCTTCATTCCAGGCGGCGTCTGGCACGGCGCCTGCGGGGTCGGGGCTGAGCCGTTAAAGCTGCTCTACATCTTCGCCGCCGACTCCTTCGACACCATCGTCTATGAGTTTCCGGAAGCCTGACGTCAGGAAGCTGCGAACCTCGCAATATCCCGCGAAAAGACGGTCTTGCCGACCCCAGCGCAGCCCAGGACGACGATCCGCGGCATGGCTAGCCCCGATAGGCGACCAGGACGGCACCGCCGGCGATCAGGGCCACACCCAACCAGTTGGGCAGGGTAAGCTTCTCGCCCAGCAAGGCTACGCCAAATACAGCCACAAGCACGACCGAAAGCTTGTCCACCGGCGCCACCTGCGCCGCGTCGCCAAGCTTCAGGGCGCGGAAATAGCACAGCCAGGAACCGCCTGTGGCCAGGCCGGACAGAACCAGGAAGGTCCACGTCTTGCGGCTGACCGAGCCCAGAGGCTGCCACTGGCCAGAGGCGACCACGATCCCCGTGGTGATGGCCAGGATCACGGTCGTGCGGATCATGGTCGCGTAGTCGGAATTGATGTTTTCGATCCCGATCTTGGCGAAGATGGCGGTGAGGGCGGCAAAGCCCGCCGATCCCAGGGCCCAGGGCAGCCAGGTGGCGATCATCGTCTCTTTCCCTTCCGGACCCCTTTTGGCGGTCCACCGCGCTTGCGGGCGTCCATGCTTCCAGGTTTGCGGTTGCGTTGGGCCAGACGGGGGCGCGGGGCTTTCGGGTCGGCAGGGGCGGGTGAGGAGAGCATTTCGAACATCAGCCCGCCGGTAACGGGTGTGGCTTCGACCAACCGGACGACCACTGATGTGCCCAGCATCCAGCGGGCTCCGCTGCGCTCGCCCACCAGGGCGTGCTGGCGATCGTCATGGATGAAGAATTCGTCCCCGAGGCGAGAGATTGGAACCAGTCCATCGGCACCGGTTTCTTCAAGCCTGACGAAGAGGCCAAATCGGGTGACGCCGGTGATCCGGCCTGCGAACTCAGCGCCCACGCGGTCCGCCAGGAAGGCGGCGACATAGCGGTCTGTGGCGTCGCGTTCGGCGGCCATGGCCCGTCGCTCAGCGAAGGTGATCTGCTCGGCCGTGTCCTTGATGTGGGCGATATCCCAGTCCGTGATGCCGTCATCTCCGAAGCCGAGCGCCCGGATCAGGCCCCGATGGACGATCAGGTCCGCATACCGGCGGATCGGCGATGTGAAGTGGGCATATTTCGCCAGGTTCAATCCAAAGTGGCCGATATTTTCTGGCGAATAGATGGCCTGCATCTGACTGCGCAGGACCACCTCATTGATGATGGCCGCATGAGGACTGTCATGGGTCTCGGCCAGCAGCTTGTTGAACCGGTCAGTGCGCGGTGCCTCGCCCTTGGACCAGGCGATCTCCAGGGTCGCCAGGAACTCGGCCAGGGACTGGACTTTTTCCTGGCTGGGGGTGTCGTGGATCCGGTAGATCAGCGGAGTTTTCTTGGCTTCTAGGGTTTCGGCAGCGCAGACATTGGCCTGGACCATCATCTCTTCGATCAGCTTGTGGGCCTCCAGGGCAGCCCGGGGCTGGATCGAGGCGACCTCACCATCGCTGTTGATGATGATCCGGCGCTCGGAACTTTCGATGGCCAGGGGCGAGCGCTTGTTCCGTCCGATCTTCATGCACGCATAGGCGGCGTATAAGGGTGCCAGGACAGCCTTCAGCAGCGGGCCGGTCACATCATCGGGCTGACCGTCCACGGCCGCCTGGGCCTGCTCGTAGGACAGTTTTGCGGCAGAGCGCATCAGGCCGCGCACAAACCGGTGGTTTCGCTTGCGGCCCTCCCGGTCGAAAACCATGCGCACGGCAAGACAGGCCCGGTTTTCACCCTGCCGCAGGGAGCAAAGGCCAGCCGAGAGGCGCTCGGGCAACATCGGCTCGACCCGGTCGGGAAAATAGACACTGTTGGACTTTTCCCGGGCTTCCCGGTCAAGGGCTGTGCCGGACCGTACATAGGCCGCGACATCGGCGATGGCGACCCAGACGACCCAGCCTTCAGGATTCCCCGGATCGTCATCCTTCTGGGCAAACACGGCATCGTCGTGGTCCCGGGCGTCCGGGGGATCGATCGTGATCAGCGGGATGTCCCGGAGGTCTTCACGGCCCGCCAGGGCGGGCGGCTGTGCGGCCTCAGCTTCGGCCTCTGCCTCGGCACTGAATCCTGTGGGGATCCCGTGGGCGTGTATGGCGATCAGTGACGCCGCCCGGGGGTGATCTTCGCGACCCACCACCTCCAGGATCTTGCCACGTTTCGGGCCATAGCGCCGCTCGGATGCGACAGGCTGGGCGACAACCAGATCCCCATCCCGCAGGTCGGCGACACCAGCGCCGTCCAGCACCAGACTGTCCTTGGACTTCCGGTCCACCGGCTCAAGCCGGACTTCGCGATTGGCTTTACGTACGACGCCGAGGATCTTGTGAACACTGGTTCCCAGTTTCTTGATCAGCCGGGCCTCGACCTCGCCGTTTTCCAGGGTTTCGAAACGGACCAGCAGGCGGTCTCCCAGACCCGGGGCACCGGCGGCCACCTCCGCCCGGTCAGGAGACAACCGGACTGCGCGGGTGTCTTCGCCTTTGGTCAGGCGAACAAACAGGTCACCGTCATTGTCACGCTCGGAGACATCCACCACGCCAACAGGGGGCAGGGCGCCAAACGCCGCAAATCCCTTGCGTCCCCTCCGGCCTAGTGCGCCTGAGGTTTCAAGTTCCTTGATCATGTCCCGCAAGGCCTTGCGGTCGGCACCCTTCAGTCCAAACGCCTTGGCCAGGTCCGACTTGTCGGCTTCACCCGCCTCGCGGATGAATTTCAGCAGGGTTTCGCGATCCGGCAGGCCTTGCGCCGGCTTGCTGACGAAACGTGAAGCTTTGGGCGCGCGGAGTTTGGCCATGAAACCCTATAGCGCGGGAATCAGGTTTTCGCCGCCTTCTTCGTCGCCGGTTTTTTGGCTGCAGGTTTTTTGGCCGATGTTTTTTTCGCAGCAGCGGTCTTGGGCTTGGCCTCGGCCTTGGGTCTGGCCGCAGCCTTCGTCCTTGTCGGCTTCTTGCCACCGCCCTTGGCGACCCGGTCGGCGATCAGCTGGACAGCTTCTTCCAGGGTGATGTCCTTGGGGTCGGCACCCTTGGGGATGTTGGCATTGGTCGAGCCATGCTTGATGTAGGGGCCGAACCGTCCGGCCATGATCTTGATGGCGGCACCATCCACCGGGTGGGCTCCCAGATCTTTCAAGGCCGCTGTTTCGCCCCGTCCACCACGGCCTCCAGCCCGTTTTTCGGCGAGGACGGCGACGGCGCGGTTGAGCCCGACTTCAAACACCTCATCGACGCTCGGCAGGTTGGCGTAGGTGCCGTTGTGCAGGACGAAGGGCCCGAACCGGCCAATGCCCGCCGTGATCATGATGTTGTCTTCAGGGTGTAGACCCACATCCCTGGGCAGGTTCAGGAGGCGCAGGCCCTTTTCAAGATCCATGTCCGGCGCCGACCAGCCCTTGGGTAATGAACTGCGTTTCGGCTTGTCGCTCTCACCCAGCTGGACATAAGGACCAAATCGGCCGGATTTCAGGAATACGGTCAGGCCGGTTTCCGGATCGACCCCGAGTTCACGGTCGCCATTGTCCTGGGCTGCGTCCTCATCCGACTGGGCGATCTGGCGCGTGAAGCGGCACTCCGGATAATTCGAGCAGCCGATGAAGGCCCCGAACTTGCCTGTCTTCAGAGAGAGCTGACCGACCCCGCACGTCGGGCAGCCTCTCGGATCGGAGCCATCTGCCTTGGGCGGGAAGATGTGAGGGCCAAGCGCGACATTGAGCGCATCCAGCACATGTGTAACGCGCAATTCGGCGATCTCGCCGACAGCGCCGTGGAAGTCATCCCAGAATTCCCTGAGGAGCACCTTCCAGTTCAGCTCCCCCGCCGACACCAGATCGAGCTTCTCCTCGAGGGCCGCCGTGAAGTCGTACTGGACGTATTTCCGGAAAAACTGTTCCAGGAAGGCTGTCACAAGCCGTCCCTTGTCCTCGGGGATGAACCTGTTCTTGTCCATGCGGACATAGGCTCGGTCGCGCAGCACGGTGAGGATGGAGGCGTAGGTCGAAGGACGGCCTATGCCCAGCTCTTCCATCTTCTTGACGAGGCTGGCTTCAGAATAGCGCGGCGGCGGTTCGGTGAAATGCTGATCTGCCCGGGCGTCGATGAC
>CAIYSH010000210.1 GCA_903928755.1 uncultured Alphaproteobacteria bacterium
CCTGGGGGGCAAGATCCCCAAGGGGGCTCTGATGGTTGGCCCTCCCGGCACTGGCAAGACCCTGCTGGGCCGCGCCGTAGCTGGCGAGGCCGGCGTGCCCTTCTTCTACATTTCCGGCTCTGACTTCGTTGAAATGTTCGTGGGCGTCGGGGCAAGCCGGGTTCGCGACATGTTTGAACAGGCCAAGAAGAACAGCCCCTGCATCATCTTCATCGACGAAATCGACGCTGTGGGTCGTCATCGCGGTGCTGGCCTTGGCGGCGGCAATGATGAGCGTGAGCAGACCCTGACCCAGCTGCTGGTGGAAATGGATGGCTTTGATCCTTCCGAGGCCATTATCGTCATTGCCTCGACCAATCGTCCCGATGTCCTCGACCCCGCCCTGCTGCGCCCCGGCCGTTTCGACCGCCAGGTCGTTGTCGGCAATCCCGATGTGGGTGGTCGCGAACGTATCCTGCGTGTGCACATGAAGAACGTGCCCCTGGCCGCAGATGTGAACGTCAAGACCATCGCCCGTGGCACCCCCGGCTTCTCCGGTGCCGATCTGGCCAATCTGGTCAATGAAGCGGCCCTGATGGCAGCGCGAAAGAACCGGCGCATGGTCCTGCATCGCGATTTCGAGGAGGCCAAGGACAAGGTCATGATGGGCGCCGAGCGCAAGTCCATGATCATGAGCGATGCGGAAAAGCGCAACACGGCCTATCACGAAGGTGGTCACGCCCTGGTTGCCCTGAGCGTTCCGTCATCCGATCCGGTCCACAAGGCCACCATTGTGCCGCGTGGTCGGGCCCTGGGCATGGTCATGCAGCTGCCGGAAGGTGACCGGTATTCCATGGATTACGTCCAGATGACCTCGCGCCTGGCCATCATGATGGCTGGCCGGGTCTCCGAGGAAATCATCTTCGGCAAGGAGCACATCACCTCGGGGGCCTCCAGCGACATCCAGGCGGCGACAGGTCTGGCCCGGAACATGGTCACCCGCTGGGGCTTTTCCGATACCCTGGGCACCGTGGCCTATGGCGACAATCAGGAAGAGGTCTTCCTGGGTCATTCGGTTTCCCGCACCCAGAACGTCTCCGAGGATACGGCCCAGAAGATCGACCTCGAAGTCCGTCGTCTGGTCCAGGGCGGCCAGGACGAAGCCCGCCGCATCCTGATGGAGCGGCTTGAAGACCTGCACACCCTGGCCAAGGCCCTGCTGGAATACGAGACCCTGTCCGGGGACGAGATCGTCAATGTGCTCAAGGGCATTACCCCGAACCGGGACGATGCTGAAGCCGACCGCCCACCGCCGCCGTCGGTCTCCGTGCCGATCGTCGGCAGTTTCGAACCGATCACGGCCTAGGCCCTGCCTGCGGGGGCCTGACCGTGACACAGGCGACCACCCAGGTTCCCCGGGTCATGGGGATCGTCAATGTGACGCCGGACAGTTTTTCCGACGGCGGGCAGCATGACGATCCCGGCGCGGCTGTTGTCCGCGCCAGAGCCCTGTTGGCCCAGGGTGCCGACATTCTGGACATAGGCGGCGAAAGTACCCGCCCTGGGGCCGTCCCGGTCCCGGAGCCTGTCGAAATGGACCGCATCCTGCCGGTCATTTCGGCTCTGCGGTCTGAAACCCGGGCCCTGATGTCCATCGACACCTGCAAGCCTTCCGTGGCCAGGGCGGCCGTCGCGGCAGGTGCCGACATCTGGAATGATGTCACCGCCCTGAGGGCACCGGGGGCTGTGGACATTGCCGCCGAGCTCGAATGTCATGTGGTGCTCATGCACATGCAGGGTGATCCCCAGACCATGCAGCAGGCCCCCCGCTATGATGATGTGGTGGCCGAAGTTTCGGAGTTCCTGCTCCAGCGGGCCCGTGCGGCCATGGCCGGAGGCGTGACCCGGGACCGGATCTGGCTGGACCCCGGGATCGGGTTCGGCAAGACCCTGACGCACAATCTGGCCTTGCTGGCCCACCTGGACAGGATAGTCGCGCTCGGCTTTCCGGTCCTGCTGGGGGCCAGCCGCAAGGGGTTGATCCAGGCACTCGACCCAATGGCCACGGCGCCTGCCGACCGTCTGGCCGGCTCCCTGGCAGCCGCCCTGGCCGGTGCCCAGGCCGGGGTGGCCGCAGTCCGGGTTCACGATGTCCGGGAAACCGTCCAGGCCATGAAGGTCTGGTCAGCCATTGCCGAGGCCGGGATCAGCCCCGTCCGATGAAGGGCATCTGGGTGGCCATCACCGTCATGAACTGGACATTGGCGCTCAGCGGCAGGCTCGCCATATAGACCACGGCGTCGGCCACGGCCTGCACGTCCATGACCGGTTCCACCGCAAGACTGCCGTCAGCCTGGGGGACGCCCTGGCTCATGCGGGCCGTCATCTCCGTCGCCGCATTGCCGATGTCGATCTGGCCGCAGGCAATGTCATAGGCTCGGCCGTCGAGGGAGGTCGAGCGGGTCAGGCCGGTCATGGCGTGCTTGGTCGCCGTATAGGCCACGGATCTCGGGCGGGGGGCATGGGCCGAAATCGAGCCATTATTGATGATCCGCCCACCCCGCGGGGACTGGTCCTTCATCAGGCGGAAGGCACCCTGGGTGCAGAGAAAGGCGCCGGTCAGATTGACATCGACCACCCGCCTCCAGGCCTTCAGGTCCAGGTCTTCCAGAGGAACCGGTGGGGCCCCTGTTCCGGCATTGTTGAACAGGACGTCCAGGCGGCCGAAGTGCGCCTGGATGCGTGCAAACAGGGCCGTCACGGAATCCGGATCAGACACATCTGTGGGAACGCCCAGCACCTCCGGTTCACCCTGCGCCTGCCCGGCCGTGCGGGTCAGTTCGTCTGCGCGCCGCCCCGCCAGGACCACGGCGAAACCCGCCCTGTGAAGCGCCAGGGCGCTGGCCCGACCGATCCCGGATCCTGCCCCGGTAATCAGGGCGACTTTCAAATCTTGCGTCATGTGAGGATGCTATCAGGGGTCAGCAATTTCCCAAGTGCAAAGACGGGTTCGGCGCGCTATCGCCAGACATGGTTCAAGCTCCAGGACGTGTTCTGATCATTGCCGGGTCCGACTCGGGCGGCGGTGCGGGTTTGCAGGGTGACCTCAAGACCGTCACCATGCTCGGCGGCTATGGGGCGACGGCCGTGACGGCGGTGACCGTGCAGAACACCCTGGGGGTGACTGGCGTCCATCCCATCCCCCTGGACCTGATCGAAGCCCAGGCCCGCGCCGTTCTCGATGATATCGGAGCCGACGCCATAAAGACCGGCATGCTGGGCGATGTGGATGTGGTGGAGCGGGTGGCCCGCATCCTTGATACCGTCCGGGACATCCCCGCCGTGATCGATCCGGTGATGATCGCCAAGGGCGGTCATCCCCTGCTGGCCGACCGGGCCATCGGTGCGGTGCGCAGTCTGATGATCCCTCGCGCCGCCCTGCTCACCCCCAACGCCCCGGAGGCCGCCGCCCTGACCGGCCTTTCGGTGGAGACCCTGGACGACCAGCGCCGGGCGGGTGAGGCCCTGCTGAAACTCGGAGCCCGGGCCGTATTGATGAAGGGTGGCCATGTGGCGGGCGACCTGCTCATCGACTTGCTGATGACGCCGGACGGTGAGACCGGGTTCGAGACCCCCCGCCTTGAGACCCGCCACACCCATGGCACGGGCTGCACCCTGGCTTCGGCCTGTGCCACGGGCCTGGCCCAGGGCATGACCCTGACCTCTGCGGTTGCCCGGGCCTGGGCCTATGTCCAGGAGGCCATTGCCCACGCCCCAGGCCTCGGGGCCGGGCATGGCCCTCTCGACCACGGCTGGAGTCTGAGAAACCGCCCATGAGACATGCCGCCGAGCTGGAGGCGGTGCTGCGTCGCTCCGCGCCCCTGATGCAGGTCCTGACCACCGTGCGGGACCTGGCCATTCCTGACGCCCTCCTGTTCTCCGGAGCCATCTATCAGCGTGTGCTCAATGCCAAGACCGGCCGTGATCTGGATTTCGGGATCAAGGATTACGACCTTGGCTATTTCGACGGCTCCGACACCTCCTACGAGGCCGAGGATGTCGTGATCCGGCAGGTTGCGGCTGGGTTTGAACCGCCCCTTCGCGACATGGTGGAGGTTCGCAACCAGGCCCGGGTACATCTGTGGTTTGAGGGCAGGTTCGGTGAACCCTATGCCCCCCTGACCCATAGTGCGCAGGCTCTGGGCCGGTTTGTCAGCCCGATGTTTGCTGTGGGTGTGCGCCTGGAGGTCGACGGCTCCATGACCGTCATCGCCCCCTTCGGCCTCGAGGATCTGTTCGATCTGCGCCTGCGGCCAAACCCGACCCGCACTTCGCCCAACTTTGAAAAGATCGCCGCGGCGGCCAAGGCTCGCTGGCCGGAACTGAAGATCGAGCCTGCCTGAAAACCGGGCGTTCCAGAAAAGTTTTGCTTGCCCTAGAGGCGAAACTGGCGTTTCTCCGCGCCGGGCCACGCCCCCCCAACGGGGCGCTGCTCATCTGTAAGGATGGGAGACATCGTCATGAATACCCTCGCCAAGCCGGGCATGCGTCCGGCGCGCCCCGAATTCTCTTCCGGCCCGTGCGCAAAGCGCCCCGGATGGAGCCCCCAGAATCTCCAGAATGCTGTCCTCGGACGGTCCCATCGGTCCAAGCCTGGCAAGGCCCGGCTGAAGGACGCTATTGACCGCACGCGCCAGCTGCTGGAAGTGCCGGACGACTATCTGGTGGGCATTGTCCCCGGGTCCGACACCGGTGCCGTGGAAATGGCCATGTGGTCCATGCTGGGCCCAAAGCCGATCCAGCTCCTGGCCTTTGAGAGCTTCGGCAAGGACTGGGTCACCGATGTGGTCAAGCAGCTGAAGCTGCCCGCCGAGGTGCTTGAGGCGCCCTATGGAGAGCTGCCGGACCTTTCGAAGGTCCGCCCTGACGCCGACCTGGTCTTTACCTGGAATGGCACCACCTCGGGCGTCCGGGTCCCCAACGCCGATTTCATCTCCGCCGACCGGGAAGGCATCACCATCTGCGACGCCACCAGTGCCGCCTTCGCTCAAGGACTCGACTGGCCCAAGCTCGACGTGGTCACCTTCTCCTGGCAGAAGGCCCTGGGCGGTGAGGCTGCCCACGGCGTCCTGATCCTGTCTCCGCGCGCCGTTGCTCGCCTCGAGAGCTATACCCCCGCCTGGCCCATGCCCAAGCTGTTCCGCATGACCAAGGGCGGCAAGGTCACCCTCGACCTGTTCGAGGGCGCCACCATCAACACCCCGTCCATGCTGTGCGTGGAAGACGCCGTTGACGCCCTGAAGTGGGTAGAGTCCATTGGCGGCCTCACCGAAATGCGCCGCCGGGCCGACGCCAATCTCAATGCCCTGGCCGAGTGGGTGGCCAGGACCTCCTGGGTCGAATTCCTGGCGGCCAATCCCGATCACCGGTCCAACACCTCGGTCTGCCTCAAGGTGGTGGATCCCCGGGTCACGGCCCTTTCCGCTGACGCCCAGGCCGACTTCGCCAAGAACCTGGCCTCAGCCCTCGAGAAGGAGGGCGTGGCCCTCGATGTCGGCGGCTATCGCGACGCCCCTCCGGGCTTAAGGATCTGGTGCGGCGCCACGGTCGAGACCTCTGACCTCGAAGCCCTGACCCCCTGGCTTGACTGGGCCTTCCAGGGCCTGATCCCCGCCTGATCATCGACCTCCGCACGCCCGCACACCGGGCGTGCCCATGGCCTCTCCGGACCCAGGGTCCGGAGTTGGCTGGAAACTCATTCCGATTCAAAAGGATATCAATCCATGCCCCGCGTTCTCATTGCCGACAAGCTCTCGCCCGCCGCCATCGACATTTTCAAGCAGCGTGGCGTCGAAGCCGATGTGAAGACCGGCCTGTCCAAGGAAGAATTGCTGAAAATCATTGGCGAGTATGATGGTCTGGCCGTCCGCTCCGCCACCAAGGCCGACAAGGATGTCCTGGCCGCCGGCATCAATCTCAAGGTCATTGGCCGGGCGGGCATTGGCGTGGACAATGTCGACATTCCGGCTGCGACCTCCAGGGGGATCGTGGTCATGAACACCCCCTTCGGCAATTCCATCACGACTGCCGAACACGCCATCGCCATGATGTTCGCCCTGGCCCGCCAGCTGCCTGCCGCTGACCAGTCGACCCAGGCCGGCAAGTGGGAAAAGAACCGCTTCATGGGCGTCGAGCTTTACGCCAAGACCCTCGGCCTGATCGGGGCCGGCAATATCGGCGGCATTGTCGCCGACCGCGCCAATGGTCTGAAGATGAAGGTGGTCGCCTATGACCCCTTCCTCTCGGCCGAGCGGGCCGTGGAAATCGGCGTGGAAAAGGTCGAGCTGGAGGACCTGCTGGCCCGGGCCGACGTCATCACCCTGCACACGCCGCTCACCGACAAGACCCGCAACATCCTGTCGGCCGACGCGCTCGCCAGGACCAAGAAGGGCGTGATGATCATCAACTGCGCCCGGGGCGGTCTGGTGGACGAGAAGGCCCTGCGCGCCGGTCTCGACTCCGGCCATATCGGTGGCGCTGCCTTTGACGTCTTCGTGGAAGAGCCGGCCAAGGACAATGTCCTGTTCGGCGCCGAGAACTTCATCGCCACCCCGCACCTGGGCGCCTCCACCCTGGAAGCCCAGGAAAATGTCGCCCTGCAGGTGGCCGAGCAGATGAGCGACTATTTGCTCACCGGCGCCGTCACCAACGCCCTGAACAGCCCCTCGGTCACCGCCGATGAGGCCCCCAAGCTCAAGCCCTTCGTGGCCCTGGCCGAGCGCCTGGGCGCTTTTGCTGGCCAGATGGTCGACGTCGAGGTCAAGGCCATCGACATCGCCTATGAGGGTGAAGTCGCCAGCCTCAACACCCGGCCCCTGACAGCCGCCGCCCTGGCCGGCGTCATGCGGCCC